>NZ_PTPY01000037.1:0-95286 GCF_022696215.1 Pandoraea sp. LA3
CTCAAGCAAGCCGTCAAAATGGTGAGACAGTCCGTGCACATCTACAATCACGAACGACCTCATGCGGCCCTGAAATACAAAACGCCCGATGCGGTGCATCGGGCGTTTTGAATGACTTTTTCTGTCAACCTATTTCAGGACTTGACAGACAAGCAACAGCGGCTTACTTCGCAGCCATCAGCGCGACGGTCGTGTCGAGCATGCGGTTCGAGAAGCCCCACTCGTTGTCGTACCACGAGCTCACCTTCACCAGGCGCCCCGAGACCTTCGTCAGGGTGCCGTCGAAGTTCGACGATGCCGGGTTGTGGTTGAAGTCGACGGACACCAGCGGTGCCGTGTTGTACGTGGCGATCGCCTTCAGCGAGCCTTCGGCAGCTTCCTTCAGGATCGCGTTGACTTCGTCCACCGTCGTGTCGCGCTTGGCGATGAACGACAGGTCGACGATCGACACGTTGATCGTCGGGACGCGGATCGCGTAGCCATCCAGCTTGCCATTGAGTTCCGGCAGCACCAGACCGACGGCCGAAGCAGCACCCGTCTTCGTCGGGATCATGCTCATCGTGGCCGAACGGGCACGGCGGAGGTCTTCGTGATAGACGTCCGTCAGCACCTGGTCGTTCGTGTAAGCGTGAACGGTCGTCATCAGGCCCGTTTCCAGACCGATCTTGTCGTGCAGCGGCTTGACCAGCGGTGCCAGGCAGTTCGTGGTGCACGAAGCGTTCGAGATGACCGTGTCGGTCGACTTGAGCACGCCTTCGTTCACGCCGAACACGACCGTTGCGTCCACATCCTTGCCGCCCGGGGCCGAGATGATGACCTTCTTCGCGCCGCCCTTCAGGTGAGCGCTGGCCTTTTCCTTCGTGGTGAAGAAGCCCGTGCACTCGAGCACGACGTCCACGCCCAGTTCGCCCCACGGCAGTTCTGCCGGGTTGCGGTTGGCCAGCACGCGAATCTTGTCGCCGTTGACGACCATGTAGTCGCCGTCGACCGTCACGGTGCCCGGGAACTTGCCGTGCGCCGTGTCGTATTGCGTCAGGTGGGCGTTCGTCTGTGCGTTGCCGAGATCGTTGATGGCGACGATTTCGATGTCGTGCTTCTTACCGCCTTCGTAGTGGGCACGCAGTACGTTGCGGCCGATACGGCCGTAGCCGTTAATAGCGACGCGAATGGTCATGGGGGTATCTCCGTAAGGTCTAACGAAATCAGCCAAGCACGGACTTGACCGTCGCGACCACGTGGTCGACGGTGAAGCCGAAGTGTTTGAACAGCACGCCGGCCGGGGCCGACTCGCCAAAGGTGTCGATGCCGACCACGCCGCCTTCCAGGCCGACGTACTTGTGCCAGAACGCCGTCACACCGGCTTCGACGGCCACACGCGGCACGCCGCGCGGCAGCACGCTCTCGCGGTAGGCCTTGTCCTGACGATCGAACACGTTGGTCGACGGCATGGACACGACACGCGCGGCAATACCCTCGGCGGCCAGTGCTTCGGCGCCCTTGAGCGCCAGATCCATTTCCGAACCGGTCGCGATCAGCACGATCTTCGGATTGGCCACGTCGCGCAGCACATAACCGCCACGGCGGATGTCAGCGATCTGCGCATCGCTGCGCGAGACGAACGGCAGGTTCTGACGGCTGAGCACCAGACTCGACGGACCGTCGTGACGCTCGACCGCAGCCACCCAGGCGGCAGCCGTCTCGGTCGTATCGCATGGACGCCACAGGTCCATTTGCGGAATCAGGCGCAGGCTCGAGACGTGCTCGATCGACTGGTGCGTCGGGCCATCTTCGCCCAGACCGATCGAATCGTGCGTGAACACGAAGATCGAACGCAGCTTCATGAGCGCCGCCATGCGCAGCGCGTTGCGGCTGTAGTCGGAGAACGTCAGGAACGTGCCGCCGAACGGGATGTAACCACCGTGCAGCGCAATGCCGTTCATGATGGCGCTCATGCCGAACTCGCGCACACCGTAGTTGATGTGATTGCCGAACTGCACGCCCTCTGCGTTGGCGCGCACGGCCTTGCTGGCCTTCCAGTTCGTGAGGTTCGAGCCGGTCAGGTCGGCCGAGCCGCCCAGGAATTCCGGCAGCACGGCGGCGAGCCCTTCGATGGCCAGTTGCGACGCTTTACGCGTAGCGACCGTCTCGGCCTTCTCGTTGGTCTTGGCGATGAGGGCGGCGGCGGCCGACTTGAAGTCGCCCGGCAATTCACCCTTCATACGGCGCTCGAACTCGGCAGCTTCGGCCGGGAACTGGCTGCGATACGCGGCAAAACGCTCGTTCCAGCCAGCTTCAGCCTGTTGACCGGCAGCCTTGGCGTCCCATGCAGCGTAGACATCGGCCGGCACTTCGAACGGCGGCAGATTCCAGCCCAGCGCAGCGCGCGTCGCAGCGATTTCGTCAGCGCCCAGCGGAGCACCGTGCACGTCATGACCGCCTTGCTTGTTCGGTGCGCCCTTGCCGATCAGCGTCTTGCAGCAGATCAGCGTCGGACGATCCGACGTCTTGGCTTGCGCGATGGCGGCGTCGATGGCGTCGACGTCATGACCATCGATACCGCGGATCACGTTCCAGCCATAGGCTTCGAAACGCTTCGGGGTATCGTCGGCGAACCAGTACTCGACGTCACCGTCGATCGAGATACCGTTGTCGTCGTACAGCGCGATCAGCTTGTTCAGACGCAGCGTGCCCGCCAGCGAACAGGCTTCGTGCGAAATACCTTCCATCAGACAACCGTCGCCGAGGAATGCATACGTATAGTGGTCGACGATGTCGTTGCCCGGGCGGTTGAATTCCTTGGCGAGCAACGCTTCGGCGAGTGCGAAACCGACGGCGTTGGTAATGCCCTGACCCAGCGGGCCCGTGGTCGTCTCGACGCCCGGGGTGATACCCACTTCGGGGTGACCCGGCGTCTTGCTGTGCAGTTGACGGAAGTGCTTGAGCTCTTCGATCGGCAGGTCGTAACCCGTCAGATGCAGCAACGAGTAGATGAGCATCGAGCCGTGACCGTTCGACAGCACGAAGCGGTCGCGATCGGCCCAGTGCGGGTTCACGGGATTGTGCTTGAGATGGCGGCCCCAGAGAGCGACCGCGATATCGGCCATGCCCATCGGCGCGCCAGGGTGACCGGAGTTGGCCTGTTGGACCGCGTCCATGGAGAGGACGCGGATGGCGGAAGCCATCAGCGCAGCCGTAGCAGGAGAGGAGTTCGTCATGGTGACCAGCCGGAAGAGCGGGCGTGCCCCGTTGCCGCGAGCCGCCGCGCGAAATTCAAATGCAGGAAAAGACCGAGATTTTACCAGAATCGACCATCGCCCGGGTCGGTAACGGCGAACTTCCTCAGTCGACGGGAACGTGGAATCATGCGAAGAAGTGATGTGATCGGCACAAATTAGAGGAAGTTGCCTCGCCAATGACCGCAAAAACCCCCAACCCCGCGCATGAATCCGGACAGGAAACACCGCCCCTGACACCCGCTGACGACACGCCAGCCTGGGCGCCGCTCGGCGCGTGGGCTCGCTATGCGTTCGCCGCGCGTACCGTCTACGCCACGACCTCGGCACATCAGCACATCGAGATCGTCGATCTGCCCGCGTTCGGCGACCTTGGCCGGGCGTATCGGCTGGATGGTCGTTTCATGGCGTCACTGGCCGACGCGCACATTTGCCATGAATGCATGGTGCACCCGTTGTTGCTCGCGCACGGCCACGCGCAACGCGTGCTGATCCTTGGCGGCGGAGATGGCGGCTCGGCGCGCGAAGCCCTGCGGCATGCCACCGTGAGGGAGGTCGTCGTCGCCGAGCTGGACCCGCAGGTCCCCGCCGTCGTCCTGCAATACATGCCGTCGCTGCCCGGCGGCGCGTTCGACGATGCGCGCACGACGCTCGTCATCGGCGACGCGCGGGATCTCGTCGAAGCGGCCCTCGCGAAAGGTGACCGGTTCGACGCGATCATCTTCGATCTGACGGAGGCGGACGGCGACGCGGCGTCGCTGCACGATGCGCCTTTTTTCGGCAAAATCCGCGCGCTGCTCGCACCCCGCGGCGGCATCGCCTTGCAACTTGGCGCCCCGTGGTTCGAGGCAGCGCAAGTGCGCCGCATGCTCGATGCGCTGCACTCGGTGTTCCGCCATGTCTCGCCGATGACGACCTACGTGCCGCTCTACGGTACGCAATGGGCGCTTGCGCTCGCAAGCGACACGCTCGATACCCATGACTTCGATGCGTTGACGTCCCTCGCGTTGCCGCCTACGCTGGACGGGTTGCGGCACTACTCACCATCGCGCCATGCCGCGTTATTCGACATATCCCCGGAACTGCGCGGCATCTTCGGCGATATCACGCCGTTGGCGCCCCGGTCCCGCTAACGTCATGACGCATTCGCGCGCCCGCGCCGGAATCGCGACGGAGGTGAACCGTCCACGTGTTCCTTGTATATTGAGAACTTGTCACGACGACTCGCCGCCCCCCCTTCGATCCTCACCACCGGCGAACTCAACGGAGCACCGTCATGTCCGACCCCCGCCCATCCCATGTGCCGTGGCTGACCCCCTATCTGACCGTGCGCGACGCCAGAGCATCGGCCACGTTCTATGAGCAGGCGTTCGGCTTCGCGGTACACGACATGGTGGACGACGATGGCGCCGTCATGCACGTCGAAATGTTCTATCAGGGCCAACTGATCCTGATGTTCGCCCCCGAAGGAGCCTTTGCGACGACCGCTCGCACGCCACGCACCTCGGGCGTCGAAGCGCCGCAGAGCTTCTATGTGTACACGGAAGACGTCGATGCCCTGTACGCCCGCGCAACGGCCGCCGGCGCCAAAGGCTTGATGCCGCCCAGCGACCAGTTCTGGGGGGATCGCTTCTGCCAACTGGAAGATCCCGACGGCTACCGTTGGGGATTCGCCAGACCGGTCGCGCCACGAAGCTGACCACGCCAGGCGTGTGTCCCGCGTGCGTTGGGGTATGCTTCTGTCCCCAGCGTCATCCCTCCGGTCATCTTTCGTCCGCCCTCTCCGAATGCCTCGCTTTTTTATCGATGCGCCACTGCATGCCGGCGCCCTTCTCGATCTTCCCGAGTCCGTCGTTCGTCACGTTCAGGTGTTGCGCCTGAAGACTGGCGATTCCCTCACGCTATTCGACGGTACGGGCGGAGAATATCCGGCAGTGCTGAGCACACTGGAAAAACGTCACGCGACCGCACAGCTCGGCGAGCACGACACTCGCGAAGCCGAGCCGCCCTACCGCATTACGCTGGCCCAAGGCATCGCGGGCGGCGACAAGATGGACTGGCTGATCGAGAAGGCTATCGAGCTGGGGGTGACGGAAATTCAGCCGCTGGCGACGGAGCGCTCGGTGATTCGCCTGGACGGGGAACGTGCAGCAAAGCGCGTTGCGCACTGGCAAGCGCTCGTGCAAGCGGCATGCGAGCAATGCGGACGAAACCGCGTGCCGCGCGTGCTGCCGATTCGCCCCATCGGGGCATGGCTGGGCGATGAGGACGTCACCAGGAGTGACGTATGGCGTGTGCTATTGTCACCTCGAGCAGACAGCGGATTCAATTCGCTTTCGCTGGAAGCGCCGTCTCAGCCCGGCGTGTTGCTCTTCGGCCCGGAAGGCGGGCTGGCACCGCAGGAGGAAGCGCTCGCACGACAGCGCGGATTCACGGCAATCCGTCTGGGCGAACGCATCCTTCGCACCGAAACGGCGGGCATTGCCGTGCTCGCTGCGTTGGCCGCTCGCTGGGGCGGTTGGTAAGCATCGATGATCGAGAAAATGGCCTCACAAGCCTAAAGGAGCAATCGTCATGGGTATCCTGGACAGCATTCTCGGTGGTGGGTCCGGCAATCAGGCCGGTGGTGGCGGTTTCAACACGAAGACCTTGCTCCTGATGGGCTTGCTGGCGATGATCGCCAGCCGTTCGGGTAACGCCCAGGGACAAGAGGGCGAAGGCGGCGGTCTGCTCGGCTCGCTCGGCGGCGCCCTCGGTGGCATGCTGGGCGGTGGCGGTGCCGCAGCGGGGGCCGGCGGCCTTGGCGGCCTGCTCGGCGGGTTGCTCGGCGGCGCACAAGCCCCGGCCGCAGGGGCTGGCGCGCCCGCGACGTCGCCCGGCGACCTGATCGGTTCGCTTGGCGGTCTGGGCGGACTGACGCAAATTCTCAATCAGGGGGGTCTCGGCGAGGCCGTGAATTCGTGGATCGGCACCGGCAACAATCAGGCCGTCAGCCCGGATCAGGTCACACAGGCGCTCGGCCCGGGCGGTCAGTTGCAACAGCTCGCCAGCACGGCCGGTGTCTCCGAGAGCGAAGCCGCGCAGGAGCTGTCGGCCCTCTTGCCGCAGGTGGTCAACCACCTCACGCCGAACGGCTCGGTACCGCAAGGGCAATTCGATCTGGCCTCGCTGGCGCAGCAGTTCCTCGGCGGCGGGCACAACGGTTAATCGCAGTCGGTCCTCAGTCGGCTGGCGAAAAACAAAAAAGGTCCGCAATGCGGACCTTTTTTCATGAACAGCTATCGGGCAATACGCAAATACAAGAACTCGCCAACAATCGGCGCCGCGATCACGCCTGCATCGTCAACCTCACGCTCGATGCAATTCAGATACCTGATTCAGACACAGATCAGGCAAACGAATAAAAAACGCGGAAGGTCACGCGCCGCTCGCCCCAGAACTCAGCGGCATCGCGGAACACGTCGAGCAGCGTCTCGCGCCCGTCCTTGTCAAACTTTGTCACGACCGGCAGTCCCTCAAGCACCACGACGAATCCGGGTTGCGGACCACAGTGAGACACGAGATCAGTCAGACAATCGCGCAAGGCGTCGAAGTTCTTCCCGAAGTGTTTCGGGAACAGGAACGACGATGCGATGGTGTCCAGCACTTCGGCCTTGCTTTGTGCATTCGCACAGTTGGCGTACAGGAAGTGTTGCCCGAGTCGCTCTGCCTCCGCCGCCAGGTCCGCCACGCGGAATGCGCGGATCGACTGCACGATATTCGGCCTCACGGCCTGGAAAAGACTCATATCTCCCTCTTCCGATAGGCTACGGCGATGGCCGGCCCGCGCAACAGCATGCAGGCCCAGCACCTGCTTGAACAAGTTGCCATCGCCCGCACCGAATGGATCTGCCATAAGATCTTTCCCGTGTTCTTGTGCGAAAACCGGCTCACTCATACTGCTGTCATTCCCTTATGCGTCTAAAGCTGTTGTAGTGGTCTTGGGTGTAGTAACACGGCTCGACCATGCGTTGGTTACCCCCACAGATGATGCGCCTGGCACCTCTATTGCGGGCACCGGGAGTCGGCACCGTATATTCATGGTAATAGCCACGCGGCATTTTGGGCAGACGCTTTTCGTAGTTTCCGAACGTGATGCCATCCTTGGCATAGGGAAACGGCCCGCCCTGGGCAATCAGCGACAGCGTACGCTGCGCTTCGCGAGGCAACTCGGCAACGGAGACCGTCGCCGTTTGATCCGTGACGTATGGCGCGGTTTCACGCGCCACAGCATTGGCCCCCAGAAAGACACTACCCGCCGCAGTCAGTGCCACGATGCTCCGGTGAAGCCAACGTGCCATTGTCATAGCTAGCTGTCGCCCGGCGCGGTCTTGCGCTGCAGGCCCGTTCTGGTGGGTGAAGCCGTAAGGTTATCGCTATTGGTCGCGAGAATCAATGCCAGCTTACATTTTGCAACCAAAGGTCTGCGAGAATTCACGATAGCACACGCTTTTTCACGACAGTAAGTGCCCACATGGAAATATACGATGCACAAAAAGCGTCACTGAAATAACAAAACGCCGCCCGTTTCAGGGCGGCGTTTTGTTTACTTCGTCGGCTAACGTGCGCGAAACGGCACCAAATCCGTCACCGCACCAACCCGATCACAGACCTTGTTGTTGCGCTGCCGCATCAGCCACGACGAGTGCCGCCATGTTGATGATGCGACGCACCGTTGCAGACTCCGTCAGGATATGTACCGGCTTGGCGGCTCCCAGCAGAATCGGCCCGATCGCCACGTTATTACCGGCGGCCGTCTTGAGCAGGTTATAGGCGATGTTGGCAGCGTCGATGTTCGGCATGACCAACAGATTGGCCGCACCCGTCAGCGTCGAATCCGGCATGATGCGTGCACGCAATTCCGGGTCCAGCGCGCAGTCGCCGTGCATTTCACCGTCAACTTCCAGATCCGGCGCACGTTCTTGCAGGATTGCCAACGTTTCGCGCATCTTGCGGGCGCAATTGGCATCGCTCGTACCGAAGTTCGAGTGTGACAGCAGCGCGACCTTCGGCTGAATGCCGAAACGGCGAATCTCTTCGGCAGCCATCAGCGTGATTTCCGCCAGTTGCTCTGCCGTCGGATCCTGGTTGATGTGCGTGTCGACCAGGAAGATCTGACGATTCGGCAGCACCAGCGCGTTCATTGCGCCGTAGACATTCCCGCCGTCTCGCTTGCCGATCACGCGATCGATGAAGTGCAGGTGACGGCCCGGTGTCGACACCGTGCCGCAAATCATGCCGTCCGCTTCCCCTTTGCTCACCAGCATGGCGGCGATCAGCGTCGTACGGCGACGCATTTCGACGCGTGCATACGACGCCGTCACGCCCTTGCGATTCGTCAGACGGTGATAGGTCTCCCAGTAATCGCGATAGCGCTCATCGTGCTCCGGGTTGACGACGGTGAAGTCCACCCCCGGCGTCAGACGCAGGCCGTATTGCTGGATACGATGCTCGATCACGGCAGGGCGACCCACCAGCACCGGCGTCGCGACGCGTTCGTCCACGAGGACCTGAACGGCGCGCAGCACGCGCTCCTCTTCCCCTTCGGCGAAGGCAATGCGCTTCCTGTCGGCAGGAACGCTACGCGCCACCGAGAACAGCGGCTTCATCAGACCGCCGCTGTGATACACGAATTGCTGGAGCGACTGCGAATAGGTGTCGATGTCCGCGAGCGGGCGCGTGGCGACGCCTGCCGCCATCGCCGCTTCGGCCACTGCCGTGGCCACCTTGACCAGCAGACGCGGATCGAAGGGCTTCGGAATCAGATATTCCGGGCCGAACGACAGATTCTTGATGCCGTACGCCGAAGCCACGATATCGCTCTGCTCCTGACGCGCCAGCTCCGCCAGCGCGTTCACGGCGGCGATCTCCATCGAACGCGTGATCGTGGTCGCACCCACATCGATGGCGCCACGGAAGATGAACGGGAAGCAGAGAACGTTGTTGACCTGGTTCGGATAGTCCGTTCGACCGGTCGCCATCACGCAATCCGGGCGCACTTCTTTCGCGAGTTCCGGCGTGATTTCCGGATTCGGGTTGGCCAGTGCGAAGATCAGCGGCTTGTCGGCCATCGTCTTGACCATTTCCGGCTTGAGCACGCCGGCAGCCGACAGTCCGAGGAACACATCGGCGCCACCGATTACTTCGGCCAGACCGCGCGCATCCGTCTTTTGCGAAAAGCGAATCTTCTCCGGGTCCATCAATTCGGTACGGCCCTCATACACCACACCCGCCAGGTCCGTCACCCAGATGTTCTCGATGGGCAGCCCCATGTCCACGAGCAGGTCCAGACACGCCAGTGCAGCCGCGCCGGCACCGGACGTCACCACCTTCACCGAAGCGAGATCCTTGTCGACCACCTTCAGGCCGTTGATGAGCGCTGCCGCCACCACGATGGCCGTGCCGTGCTGATCATCGTGGAAGACCGGAATCTTCATGCGCTCGCGCAGCTTGCGCTCCACGATGAAGCACTCGGGCGCCTTGATGTCTTCCAGATTGATGGCACCGAACGTCGGCTCAAGCGCCGCGATGATGTCGACGAGCTTCTCCGGGTCCTTCTCGGCGATTTCGATATCGAAAACGTCGATATTGGCGAACTTCTTGAACAGCACGCCCTTGCCTTCCATCACCGGCTTGGAAGCCAGCGGACCGATGTCACCCAGCCCAAGCACGGCGGTGCCGTTCGTGATCACACCGACCAGATTGCCCCGCGCCGTGTAACGCGACGCATTGAGCGGATCAATGACGATTTCCTCACACGCGGCAGCAACGCCCGGCGAGTACGCCAGCGCCAGATCGCGCTGGTTCAGCAACTGCTTGGTCGGCGCGATCGCGATTTTGCCGGGGGTGGGATGTTCGTGATACTCGAGCGCAGCTTCGCGCAGTTTCGGGTCGATCGGCGTGGGCATGAGGGGAAGCTCTTGGCGAACAGGAGAGATCAAAATTTCAGTGCGAATTGTAGCCCTATTTATTCACGTGATTTATGCAAAAAACGGATAAGGGTCACACCCGCACTGAAGCAATTCCATGCCGATAGTGGCGAAAAATCAGCGTGAATTCAACGCTGCATTGCACCATCGCCGCCATTTTCAGACAACAGATGCGTTACGGCTCAGGTGTTGTCCGAATACGGCATGAGACGCTGCCTGAAAACCGCGAACAAACCGCTATGCCTGCTTGGGAAAGCCGCAGCGGCCTCTTAGAATAGGGGTTTGCGTGGCACCACCGGCTGCTTCGCCCACCGCCTCTCGTTGCTCATGACCACGACCTCCCCGACCGCTTCGTCATCACTGTCCGAGTTCTCGCTGATCGATCGCTTCTTCGCCCGGGCGACGCGACAGGGCGAGCACGTCACGCTCGGCATCGGCGACGATTGCGCGCTGTTGCGTCCTCCTGCCGGAGAGCAGTTGGCGATTTCGACGGACATGCTGGTGGAAGGCCGACACTTTCTCGCCGATGTCGACCCGCAAACACTCGGCCACAAGACCCTTGCCGTCAATCTCTCGGATCTGGCGGCCATGGGTGCGCGGCCGCTCGGATTCACGCTGGCGCTCGCATTACCCGACAGCGATCCGGCCTGGCTCGGCCCTTTCGCGCAAGGTCTCGCCGAACTCGCCGACCGCTATGCTTGCCCGCTGATCGGGGGAGATACCACCCGTGGGCCACGCAATCTCTGCGTGACGGTCTTTGGCAGCGTGCCCGGCGCGCAGGCGTTGCGCCGTGACGCGGCGCGCCCCGGCGACGACATCTGGATCTCGGGAACGTTGGGAGATGCGCGGCTCGCGCTCGGTGCGTTACGCGATGAGTGGCCCCTATCCGAAAGCGATCTCGCGCTGGCACGCCGCGCGATGGATGTGCCCGAACCGCAAATCGCTCTGGGTCTCGCGCTGCGTGGCGTGGCGCGGGCTGCACTCGATATCTCCGACGGTCTGATCGGCGATCTCGGTCATATTCTCGAGCGCTCGACGATGAGCGCACGCATCGATGTCGACGCGTTGCCCCGATCCGCATTGCTCGCTGCACAACCGAGCGGAATTCAACGACTGTGCACGCTCGCGGGCGGAGACGATTACCAGCTTTGCTTCTGTGCCGATCCCTCGCAGCGCGCGCGGATCGAGGCGATCGGCAACGAACTCGGCATACGGGTCACGCGTATCGGTACAATAGCGCTTCCCGACGCGCGCCACACGATGCTGCATCTCCATGACAATACTGGCGCGAGCGTCGCTGCCGACTTCAAAAGTTTCGACCATTTCCAATGAGCACTGATCAAACGGCCGCCGTCAATCCGGGCAGCGGCCCGCGCCGGCCGAACTCGCGTTTCCTGCTGTCGCACCCCGCACATCTGTTTTCGCTCGGCTTCGGCACGGGTCTGTCGGCGTTTGCGCCGGGTACGGTGGGAACGTTATTCGGCTGGGCGTCGTATCTGGTGCTCAACCTGTATCTGACTGTCACAGGCTGGGCCGTGCTGATTGCAGCGTCCATCCTCGGCGGCATCTGGATTTGCAGCTTTACGGCACGCAAGCTCGGCGTTCAGGATCCGAGCGCAGTCGTGTGGGATGAAATCGTCGCGTTCTGGATCGTGCTGCTGCTCATTACGCCGTCGAGCTTCGTCGGCCAACTCGTCGCGTTCGTGCTGTTCCGTTTCTTCGACGCCGTCAAGCCGCCGCCGATCAGCTACTTCGACCGCACGGTCAAGGGTGGACTCGGCATCATGCTCGACGACCTCGTCGCTGCGTTCTGTACGTTACTCGTGATTGCGCTCTGGCGTTCGATCTGATCGCCGGACAGCGCGACACTCCCGATCTGATGGTGTCGACCTGATTCGTCGTCGCGTTGCGGCAAGCGCCCTGCACGGTAGTGCGCCGATGCTCGGCGCCCCGAAGTTCGCTGGCGTGCGTCGTACCTGGCTCGTATTCGTTGCATAGACTTCTTGAAGGCGTCGTCCCGTGGTCTCCGAACAAAATCTTCTGGCCCAACTGTCGGTGAAAGTCGGCAATCGTTTGCGCGATGAACGTCTGCTGCTGACGACGGCCGAATCGTGCACCGGCGGCCTTGTCGCCGCGGCAATCACCGATATTTCCGGCAGCAGCAACTGGTTCGAACGCGGCTTCGTGACGTACTCGAATCAGGCCAAGACCGAGATGATCGGCGTGCCGTCCGAGCTGATCGAAAAGCACGGCGCGGTGAGCGAGCCCGTCGCGCGTGCCATGGCAGAAGGCGCCCTGCTCAACAGTCGCGCGCAAATCTCTCTGTCGATCACGGGCGTGGCCGGCCCGGGTGGCGGCACCGCCGACAAACCCGTGGGCATGGTCTGCTTCGGATGGAGCAACCGTGTGACGACCATCGTCGAGACGAAGCACTTCAAGGGCGATCGCACCCAGGTCCGCAGTCAGGCAGCGCAATACGCCCTGCGTGGCGTCATTGAATTGCTCGATAAAGCGGAAGCGTAATTACGCTCGCTCGCCGGGTATCGCGTGTGTTGCCGCTACGACGTGGCGAAACTGGCCCCGGACGTCACATCACGCTGTCGCTCATCCGGCAACGCTAACGGACAGCGCGTGAACGACGGCACACGGCATCTTGCCCGCCCATAAAAAAACAGCACCTGCGAAGCCGCGAGGCGCTGTCTTTTTGTCACACGGTGACGCCGACGTCCGGCGCCGGAATCAGCGATAAGCGTTGATGCTGTCACGCGTTTTCTGGGCAGCTTCGGCTGCGGCCTGTGCGAAGTTCTCGTCACGGCCCGCGTAGATGATGGCGCGCGACGAGTTGATCATCATGCCAGTGCCATTGGCGGTACGACCCGCCTTGACCGTTGCCTCGACATCGCCACCCTGGGCACCGACACCCGGAATCAGCAACGGCATATCGCCCACGATGCTGCGCACGGTCGCGATTTCCGCCGGGAAAGTCGCGCCGACCACGAGCCCGATCTGACCGCTCGTGTTCCACGGTCCCGCCGCCAGTCGCGCGACCGTCTGATACAACGGCTTGCCGTCAACGTCGAGAAACTGGAGGTCGCTGCCGCCGGGATTCGACGTACGGCACAGCACGATCACGCCCTTATCCGCATGGGCCAGATACGGCTCCAGCGAGTCGAAGCCCATGTATGGGTTCACCGTCACGGCGTCGGCACGATAGCGCTCGAATGCCTCACGCGCATATTGCTCGGCGGTGCTGCCGATGTCGCCACGCTTGGCGTCCAGAATCACCGGCAGTCCCGGATGATCGGCGTGGATGTGCGCAATCAGTTGTTCGAGCTGGTCTTCGGCGCGATGCGCCGCGAAATAGGCGATCTGCGGCTTGAAGGCACTGGCGTAGGGCGCGGTGGCGTCCACGATCTGGCGGCAGAACTCGAAAATCGCGTCCGGCTTGCCTTGAAGATGCGCGGGAATGCGCGACGGCTCGGGGTCGAGGCCCACGCACAGCAGCGAGTTGTTGCGCGTCCAGGCGGCGTTGAGAACTTGGGTGAATGTCATGACGAGGTTCCGGCGGGATTCCGACGGAGGTAATCCGACGGAGGATGTTTCGGGCAAGGCCGCCATTTTACCTGCTTGGCGCCCCGGCCCTGCGCTGTCGTTATTGCGATGCATCACACCAACGGTTTCACGTCCGAAGCGACGCCGAAGACGACATCTTTCCGACACGCGGCGTACCGAACGATGTCACGCGCCCGCGACGGTCAATCGAGCCAGCCGCGATGACGGAAGTACAGGAACGGCGCAATCGCCGAGAGGATCATCAGCCCGATCGCAAACGGATAACCGGCTTCCCACGACAGTTCCGGCATCATCCGGAAGTTCATGCCGTAAATACTGGCGATGAGCGTCGGCGGCAGGAACGCCACGGCGGCCACCGAAAAAATCTTGATGATCTTGTTCTGATTGATGTTGATGAAACCGATGGTCGCATCCATCAGGAAGTTGATCTTGTCGAACAGATAGGCGGTGTGATTATCGAGCGACTCGATATCTCGCATGATCTGCTTGCCTTCCTGATACTGCTCGTCCTTGAGCATTCGCGCCCGCATGAGGAACGACACCGCGCGGCGCGTATCCATGACGTTACGCCGGATGCGCCCGTTCAAGTCTTCCTGCGCGGCAATGCTCTCGAGCGCCTTGGCGGCATCGGCATCGGTGAGGTTCTTGCCGAGCACGCTTTTGCTGACCTCTTCGAGCGCGGCATAAACGCTTTCGAGCGAATCCGCCGAGTATTCGGCGTCGGTGGAATAGAGATCGAGCAGTACGTCCATCGCGTCGCGCACGGAACCCGGACGAATCCGGGCGCGCATACGCACCAGACGGAAGACCGGCAGGTCTTCGTCGTGCACGGAAATCAACAGGTCCTTGACCACCACGAACGCGACCGGCACGTTGCGCGATTGCTCTTCGTCGTCGAGCAGGAAGTCCGTGCGAATGTGAAGCACGCCGTCGTCGTCTTCGTAATAACGCGCCGACGCCTCGATATCCGTCACTTCGTCACGTGAGGGCAGTTTGACCTTGTAGGCCTCTTCGACCCAGCGGCGTTCCTCTTCGGATTCGCTGTGAAGATCGACCCAGACCGGCGTAACGCTGGCCAGATCACTGGGATGGTCACAAGTCACCTGTTGCAGGCGGCCGTGATGGATGACGAAGGCATTGATCAAACGAGGTTCTCCCTGCTACAAGGCGACGCCAAGTGTAGCAGCCGCGCCACAGTCACGCCAATGGCGGCACATCTGCCACCATCGCGCGCTACGACATTTCCGCAGCCCCCGGTGCCGCCCGTGTCGGTCGGTACCGGAATCGTTCGTAGGAATATTCCTAAAACCGTTGAATCTGTCGGTTTCGCGCGGAAACGATGGCAAGCTGGGCGAACCAATCTACGCACTTTGCGTCAATTTTGATATCGACGTCCGGGTGAGTGCGCTTCATCGCGCTCCCCGAATCTGCGTTTTTCTGCTGATGCATTCATCGACGTGCGCGCCGGCACTTTCTTGTACCGGGACGTCACGCGACAGGGAGAATTGAACAATGGCGGAAGTCACTGCCCCGCTTACATCCTTCGACGCCGTCACTGGCTTCCTCGCCGCCAACGCGGTTCACTACGGCCTTTCGTTCGTGCAAGCCGTGCTGATTCTGCTGGTCGGCTTCTGGATTGCCAAACGGTTGTCACGCTTCGTCCACAAGACCCTCAGTCGTTCGCAGCACTTCGATGCCACGCTCAAGCCGCTCATCGAGTCGGTGGTGCTGTGGTCGGTGCGCATCATCACGATCATTGCCGTGCTCGCGCAGTTCGGTGTGCAGACGGCGAGCATCATTGCGGTACTCGGCGCGGCCGGTCTTGCCATCGGGCTCGCCTTGCAAGGCACACTGCAAAACATCGCGGCCGGCACAATGCTGCTGGTGCTGCGTCCGTTTCGCAATGGCGACTACGTGACGGCGGGGTCGGCTGTCGCGGGTACCGTGGAAGAGATCGGCCTGTTCACGACGACGCTGACGAACGCCGACGGCATCTACGTCTGCGTACCGAACAATCAGATCTGGGGTCAACCGATCACGAACTACAGTCGCAACGCCACGCGTCGCATGGAAATCACCGTCGGCATTGCGCTCGACGATGATCTCGACGCCGCAATGAGCGCCCTGCGCGAGCACGTGACCGACGACGACCGCGTGCTCAGCACGCCAGCGCCGGAAATCATGGTCAAGCAGGTGAGCGATAGCGCCGTCATCGTCAACGTTCGCGTGTGGTCGCTGCTCGGCAATTACTGGGGGCTGTACTGGGACCTGCAACGTAACGTGAAGGAGACAGTCGAGGGCGTCGGTTGCTCGTTGCCCTATCCGACACGCACCGTCATGCAGGTGCCGACGCAGACGATCCCGGACTCGGCCCAACCGCGACACTGATCACTGCGGCAACTCCGCCGCCCCCATGCGGCGCGCGATCACCCCGGCGCGCTGCGCGAGGTACGGCGAATTGCGGTGGGTATCGAAGTAGCGCGGACGCGGCAGCATCACCGCCAGCCGCGCCGCCTGCCACGGCGAGAGCTTCGATGCAGGAATGCCGTAGTAGTAGCGCGCGGCGGCTTCAGCGCCGAAGACGCCCTCGCCCCACTCCACCGAGTTGAGATAGATCTCGAAGATCCGCTGCTTGTCCATCCAGAATTCGAGCATCCAGGTGATGGTGAATTCTTCAGCCTTGCGCAGATAACTCTTCTCGCTCGAGAGGAACAGGTTCTTGGCGAGTTGCTGCGAGAGCGTGGAGCCGCCCGCCACGATACGTCCCTTCTTCTGATTCTTCTCCCACGCGCCGAGCATTGCGTCGATTTCGTAACCGTCGTGATTGACGAAATTCGCGTCTTCGCTGGCGATGATCGCGCGTTTCAGATTGCGCGAGATCTGGTCGTACGGCACCCATTGATGCTTGAGCGTGGCATTGGGATCGGTCTCGCGCAAACGCGTTTGCGCCGCCCGCATGAACGCCGTCGACTGCGGATTGAAGCGCACCCACCAGCCGATTTGCAGGAAATAGTAGAGCTGCGTCGCGAGCACGCCGACAATCAGCAACGTAATGACGTAACCCGTCCATTGCCACGGTCCCCAGGCACGCTTGCGGCCCGAGCCTTTCGTGCGCGGCGTGTGCGACGTGCGTCGTTGCGCGGCCATCGGCGCGAATCAGCCTTTTGCCGCGAGCCGGGCGCGCAACGCGGCGCGCACGACGTCGGTCGACGGACGCACACCGCGCCACACGGCAAACGCTTCCGCCGCCTGCTCGACGAGCATGCCCAGGCCATCCGCCGCGCGATCGGCACCTGCTGACAGCGCGTGCGTCATGAATACCGTCGGCTGTGCGCCATACATCATGTCGTACGCCAGCGCCCCGGCGGCATAAGTGCCGGCGGGCAACGGCGGGACGTCTCCCTGGAGACTGCCTGCCGTCGCGTTGATGACGACGTCGAAACTGCCCGGAACCGCATCCCAGCCACCGCCGGCGAGCGACACCGCCTGGCGTTTGGCCGCATCGGTGAAACGGCCGACGAGTTCGTCGGCACGCGAGGCCGTGCGGTTCGCGATGAACAGCGCCGCCGGCTTCGCTTCGATCAGCGGCAGCATCGCACCGCGCGATGCGCCCCCCGCACCGAGCAACAGCACACGACGCCCCGCCAGCGACACGCCAAGCGGGCCTTCGATGTCGCGCACCAGCCCGACACCGTCGGTGTTGTCGCCGGTAATCCCATCCGCATCGAACACCAGCGTGTTGACCGCGCCGGCCGCCTGGGCACGCTCGGTGAGCCGATCTGCCAGCGCGTGCGCTTCGAGTTTGAAGGGGACGGTCACGTTGGCGCCGCGCGCACCGTGTTCGATGAACGTACGCACCGTTGCAGCGAACGCGTCGAGAGGCGCGAGCAAGCGCTCATAAGTGAGGCGCTGCGCCGTCTCGCGCGCGAATTCCGCGTGGATGAACGGCGATTGGCTATGTTCGACTGGATGGCCGATCACGGCGTAGCGATCGGCGGGCAAGTCCCCGGCAGGCATTTGGTTTGTCATCGTTTTCAAAGACGCGGCGCCTGGCTTTCGCTCAGGCGCCGTGATGTCATGCAGCAAAGTCAGGCGTTGGGCCGTGATTCAGCGGGCGCCGGTCACCATAGTATCCACAGCAGGATACCCCCGAACAAAGCCCATTTCACCGCATAGTACACGTGCCGGTTCCACGCCTTGAGGCGTTTGCCGACGATGCGGATCGAGTAAATATACTTGAAAGCCTTGTTCAGCCCGCCGGTTCGGTCGCCCGCATCGTTCGGCGAGGCGGCGGCGCCGACCAGATGACGTCCGAACCAATGGTTGATCGCCTGTGACCAGCGATACTTCATCGGACGCTCCACGTCGCAAAACAGAATGATACGGTTCTGACCGCTCTGGTTCTCGGCGTAATGGATATACGTCTCGTCGAACACCACGCCCTCGCCGTCGCGCCAGCTGTATCGCTGGCCGTCCACGTCGATGTAGCAACGATCGTCGTTCGGCGTGACCAGCCCAAGGTGATAGCGCAACGACCCGGCATACGGATCGCGGTGACGCACCAGACGGCTGCCATGCGGCAACTCGGCGAACATGGCGGCCTTGATCGTGGGGATCTGGCTCACGAGGCGGGTCGTCACCGGGCAGAGGTCGTTGGCGGACGGATGCGCATCGTCATACCACTTGAGATAGAAGCGCTTCCAGCCGCTTTTGAAAAACGAATTGAAGCCAACGTCGTTGTACTTGTCGGATGCCTTGATGCGGCTCGCCTCAAGCAGCGTCACCGCTTCGGCACGAATGACTTCCCAGTTCTGACGCAACGGTTCGAGCTCGGGAAAATTGTCGGTCTTCAGATAGGGTGTCGTCGGTACGCGAGAGAACGCGTACATGAACACGTTCAGCGGTGACAAAAACGTGGAGTGGTCAGAGAGCTGACGGAAGAATTTGTGGCGGACCTTACCGCGGAAATGCACGTACACAGCGCAAGCAGCAATGATCGCCAGGATGATCCATTTCATGGCGGACTTTCCAGTTCAGGAAAACCCAGCAATTATAGAAATGTTTGGAAAGTTTTACTGGGCAGGTCCCAAGGTAACGCGATATCCGGCGTCGTGAAAAGGTAACGCGAGGGTGGTGTCACTCGCCGTTGACGCGACACCGTCTATCGGTGTCGGCGAAGGCTCACTGCGCTGCGCCGCTCGCCGGTGCGGCAAGCGTTTGCGCCTGGACGCCCTGACGCGTGAACGTCATGCGCGTGACGATTTCGAGAATGTCGTATCGCTGCTTCATTTCTGGCGAGAAATCGCCGAACGGCGCGCTCGCCTGCACGATGGCAACCGCGCGACGATCCAGATCACGATTGCCGGAACTGCGCGTGACCTCCACGCCGACAACGTTCCAGCCATCCTTGTGATACCCGAGTCCGCCACGTTGATTGACGTTAAGCGTGACGATCAGCTCACCGTACAGGCGATCGTTGCCGATCTGCGGAAAATGCTCGGTACCGTATCGTTCGATGCGATGACGCAAGGTGTCGAAGTAACGCGCGTAAGCCACTTCTCGCGTATTCGCGGTGACCTGCCCGCGTTTGGGGCGCGTCTGATAAGCCCGCAACTGTTTGTCGATTTCCGCCTGCAAGCGCGCGATCTGCTGGTCGACGGTCTGGTCGTCAAGACCCTGCCCGCGCTGCGGCGAATCGGTCCGGTTGCGTTGCGCCTCCGGCGTGGCCGCGTATTGGCTGCGAAGCTGCGAGAGCAGCTTCTCCTGCGTAGCCTCCAGATCGCTCACGTTGCGCTGCATTTGCGCGATGGGCGCCCCATCGCGATCGACCGAACGCGAGGTTAGCGGCGACGTCGCGCGCTCACCGTCATGCTCGCCACCGCCCACGAGGTTGGCCTGCGCGAGCGCGGTCGCCTTGTCCGGCGCATTGGCTGACTTCGCGTTGACGAGCACGACTTCGAGCGGCGTATCCGCGCTATGCAAACGGAAACTGGCGGGAGCCACGAAATGCACGGCCAGCGCGAGCAGATGCACCACCGCCGAGAAGATCAGGCCGGTGGCCAGCGGATGCTCGCGCATGAGCGACCAGCCGCGGCGACGCGCCGCGACCAGATTGCCCGAAGGAAGTGCGGGTTTCAGCACGCGGGGCTGGCCGACGCGTCGTGCGCACCCGCCGCCATCAATGCAGCCGCCATCGGCGAAGTGCTATCGGTAGCATTGGCGGACGACGAAGCCTGCGGCGCATCGTCGGCCGCCGCCGACTCCACGTCAGCCTGAGCGCTCACGTCGCCTTGCGTGCCGTCGGCGCCTTCAGTGCCATCGGGAGTCCCTTCAGCACCATTGGCGCCGTCGTTACCTTCACCGCCCTCACCACCTTCACCACCGTCGCCCGCACCGCCGTCGCCTTCGTCATCGTCGTCGGCAAGCGCGGACGGCACAGCGCCGAGCACTTGCGCGATACGCACCGAAATGCTGAGCGTGACTACGTCGAATGAGAGCACGTCGAGCATGATCTGCGTACCCCGTGCGTGCAGCCCCAGTCCCGGCACGATCAGCGTGAGCGGAATGTCGTTCAGACGAACCGTATCGCCCTTGAGCACGCTCGCCTGCACTTGCGACTTGTTCTCCTGAATCAGCCAGCGCATGCACCAGTAGCGCTCCATGCGGCTCTGATGCTCGCCGTATGCTGCGTACGCCGCTTCGAAGCTCGACACGGTGGCATACAGATCGGCGTCTTTCGGTTTGAAAGGCGCCGCGAGCTTTGCCGTCACGCCGTGACGTACACAGGCGATCAATTGCCACTGATTGACCAAGTCGACGTATCGACGCAGCGGCGACGTGCTCCACGCATACTGCTCGACACCGAGGCCTTCATGCGGCGCAGGCGACGTCTGCATGCGCGTACGATTCACGCCATACGCACGCTGTGCACGATAGATGCCCGGCACGCCGCATTCGGCTAGCAGGCGACCCCAGCGGCTGTTCGCGAGAATCGCCATTTCGGCAACGATCAGATCGAGCGGTGCGCCGCGCAGACGCTGCTTGATCGTCACATGTTCGCCGTCGACGTAGAAATTGAAGTCGGTCTTGTTCTGCGTTTCCGGACGCAGGCCATAGCCCACGCGCGCGGCCTGACGCTTGTCGTACAGCGACTGCGCGAACGGCCACAGCAGTCGCAGCTCATCCTTGTGCGGATATTCGCCGCTGCCGTCGGCCAGCGCCTCGGCGGTAATGATCGCGTCGAGTTCGTTGTGACGCAGGTTCGCCGAGATCGGCACACGTTCGGCACGCGTCTCGGTCGTCACGATTTCATACGTGTCGGCCTTGACCACGACGTACAGCGACAGCGCCGGACGCGCGCCCCCTTCGGCGAGCGTATAGGCTTCGACCACCGAGTCGGGCAGCATCGTGATCTTCTCGCCGGGCGAGTACACCGTCGACAGTCGCACGCGCGCGATCTCGTCGATGGGGTCGCCACGCGTGATCCCCAGCGCCGGGGCTGCAATGTGGATGCCCACGCGCAGCAGCCCGTCGGGGAGCAGTTGCACCGAGAGGGCGTCGTCGATTTCCGTCGTCGTCGAATCGTCGATGGAGAACGCCTGAACGTCGGCGATCGGCAGATCGTCGGCCGGCAAAGGCGTCGGCCCGAGATCGGGGAAACCGGTACCGCGCGGGAAGTGTTCGTAGAGGAACGCGGCCTCGTGATAGGCGCGCGGTGACGCGATACCGCCGCACGCGAGCATCACCTCGGCATGGGTCTTGCCCAGCGCGATGGCGGCGGCGTCGAGCGCCTTCCATTCGATGGCGTTCTTGTCGGGACGGAACAGCAACTGCAATTCCTTGCCCTTGAGGGCGTCCGGCAATTCACCCGCAATCATCTGATCGGCATAGGACGCCTGCAACTCGGCCTGCTGCTGCTTGCGCGCCAGCCCGGCGAGCGCGGCTTCCAGTTGCTCCTGCGCAGCACGCTGGTACTGACCACGGCCCTTGCGGCGGAAATAGATGGGCGACGCCTGCAACGCCAGCGCCAGACCGGCCTGCTGGGCAACGCTCGCGCCTTCACCGAAATATTCGGTGGCAAGCACGGGAAACGGAAATTCGTCGGCCGGCGCGCATTCCCACAGGAAACTCATGTCGATGTCCTGTGCTGCGGCCTGCGCCTGCGCGATCAGCTCGGCAGGCGTGGGCGACTCGAAACGCAACAGGACATCGCGTCCCTTGATCTTGCTGCGACGCCCGCCAGGCAGTTCCACCTGATACGACTCGCCCTGCTGCGACAACACCGTGCCAGCCTTGAAGCCGCCGGATTCCTCAAAAAAAATGTTCATGAAACAGCCATCGATCGCAATAGGCGATATTGTAGCCCGCCAATGTACGGCGGTTTAGAGCAGAACGGGCAAACGCGTTATTCGCCCGCGGACGGGCTTGCTGCGCCTGGGGAAGACGGTACGTCGATGCCGGCAAAGCGCAGCACGTCGTCCATATAGTTGGCGAAATCGGAAATCCCGTGGTCGCTGCCCTCAATCAGCGTGAGCTTCGCCCCGGGGTACTTCGCCAGCATGTCGCGATAGTCGAGCGTCTGGTCGCCGGTCGCAGCCACCAGGTAATAGCGCTCGGGACGCGTGATCTGCGCCACGTCGATCATGCGCAGTTCATCCAGATGACGGGGCTCGACGACGATGGAGCCGCCGCCGTGCCACATCGGCTGCTCGCCGAGCCACTTGCCGAGGTCGTCGTACGGGCGCGTTGCCGGATTGAGCAATACGGCCCGGCATCCAAGCTTCTCCGCCAGATACGTCGCGTAGTAACCGCCCAGCGAGCTTCCCACAATGGTCAGCGCATCGGGCGCCACCCCCGCGAGCAGGCGTTGGGCATCGACGACGGCCGCAAGCGGTGACGGCGGCAGTTGCGGGCACGCCCAGGCGTGGCCGAGGCCGAGCCGGTGCATGCGGGCGGCCATCAACTGCGCCTTGAATGATCGCGGCGACGAACGGAAGCCGTGCAGATAGAGAATCATGTGAGTCCCGGGAAAATCCATTCGGTGAATGCGACGGCCCGCTCAGACTCGCGCGGCAAGCGCGTCGAGCAATTTCTGATGAATGCCGCCGAAGCCGCCGTTGCTCATCACCACGATCTGGTCGCCCGGTTGTGCCGCCGCCGTGACCGCACGCACCAGTCCGTCGATATCGCTGAACGCCTGTGCTCGCGCGCCCAGCGGGGCGAGGGCTTCCGCCAGATTCCAGCCGAGGGCATCTTTGCCGGACGGCGCGCCGTAGCCGAACACCAGATCGGCATCGGCCAGACTCGCCGGCAACTGTGCCTTCATCACGCCCAGCTTCATCGTGTTCGAACGCGGCTCCAGCACGGCCAGAATGCGTGCGTTGCCCGCCCGGCGGCGCAGGCCGGCGAGCGTGGTCAGGATGGCGGTCGGGTGATGGGCGAAATCGTCGTAGACCGTCACCCCATTGGCTTCGCCCCGCACTTCCATGCGGCGCTTCACGTTCTGGAACTTGCCCAGCGACGCCGCGCCCTGCTCCGTCGGCACCCCCACATGACGGGCGGCAGCCAGTGCCGCCAGCGCGTTCATCCGGTTGTGCTCGCCCTGAAGCGACCACTTCACCTCACCGGCCGCCTTCGGACCCTGATGAACCCAGAAGGCTTCCTGCCCCGGCGCCAGCGTCTCGTTGGCTTGCGACACGTGCCAGCCGTCCGCCACGCCGAAACGCTCGACCTCGCTCCAGCAGCCACGGGCCAGCACACGGTCGAGCGCCGGCTCCCGACCGTTGACGATCAGACGGCCTTGCCCCGGCACCGTACGCACCAGATGGTGGAATTGCGTCTCGATGGCCGCCAGATCCGGGAAGATGTCGGCGTGATCGAATTCCAGGTTGTTCAGGATGGCCGTGCGCGGGTGGTAATGGACAAACTTGGAGCGCTTGTCGAAGAACGCCGTGTCGTACTCGTCGGCTTCAATGACGAAGAAATCGCTGTCGGTCAGCCGCGCCGAGATGCCGAAGTTCATCGGCACGCCGCCCACGAGGAATCCGGGGTTGTAACCCGCGTCTTCGAGAATCCAGGTCAGCATCGACGTCGTGGTCGTCTTGCCATGCGTGCCGGCCACCGCCAACACCCACTTCTTCGACAGCACATGCTCGCCGAGCCATTGCGGGCCCGACGTGTAGGGCAGATTCCGATTCAGGATCTCTTCCATCAGCGGGTTGCCGCGCGACACGACGTTACCGATGACGAACAGGTCGGGCTCCAGGGACACCTGATCGGCGTCGAAACCTTCGATCAGACGAATGCCCTGCGCCTCGAGCTGCGTGCTCATCGGCGGATAGACATTGGCATCGCAACCCGTGACGGTGTGACCGGCCTGACGGGCGAGGACCGCCAGACCGCCCATGAACGTGCCGCAGATGCCAAGAATATGAATATGCATGGATGGGGAGCGTGGTGAGAACGGGCCGAACCCGTGCGGGAAATGGGAGTGCCAAGGGAGTGCCAGCGAAGTGCCGAACGCCAAGGCCTCCATTGTACCTGCGGCGCGAACGGCAATGCCTTTCGGGTATCATCGTCCGCATGACACGCAAATCCTGGACCGACGCCCAACGCCTGCGCGAAGAAATCGCCCTGGCGGCTGCCCGCCTCATCGCCGAGGAGGGGGCCGACTACGCGAGTGCCAAACGCAAAGCGGCCAAGCAGGTCACGGGTGAGACGCGCATTGCCGGGGAATTGCTGCCGGATAACGACCAGATCGAAGCGGAAGTCCGGGAATACGTGCAGACGTTCCTCTCCGACACGCAGCCGGCCGAGCTGGCGCACCTGCGTCAGGTCGCCCTCACGGTCATGACGGAGCTGGCCCGCTATCGGCCGTACATTACCGGCGCGGTCTACAACGGCACCGCCACGGCGCTATCCGACATCTATTTGCAGGCTTTTTGCGATAACCCGAAGGATGTCGCGATCGATCTACTCAATAGAGGAATCGATTACGACGTGTCCGAAAGCCGCCACTTCAATGGCCGGGGGATGGTCGAGACGCTGAGCTTCCTGTGGCGCGAGCGTCGTCAGGCGGGCGAACCGGCCGGCGTGCATCTGTCGCTGTACTCCATGGATGACATGCGCGGCGCGCTCAAGGCGTCCGACGGCAACGGGCGTCCGGTACGGATCGACGCAGACGGCCTGCGTGCGCTGATCGCAGAGTCCGAGGCCGCCCAAAGTCACTGACCTTCGGGCCGATAACAGCGTGATCACCGCACATTAACGACCGAATCGCGGCAAAATCGCCACTAATTCTTCGCAATTACCCTTCGTCTTTCGTTTACTGTCTAGTCCGGAACCTCCGGCCCCTCGCTCATCATGGCAAAACGCATTGTTATTCTGGTGATTCTGGCGCTCGCGGGATTGGCAGCCGGTTTCTGGCTCGGCCATCGAAACCAGCCGACGCCCGATGCCTCTGACGCCGCCGTCGCTCAACTGCTCGCCACACGCCTGCCCGACCTGAGAGGTAACGACCAGGCCGTCTCGCAATGGAAGGGCAAGACGCTGGTCGTCAACTTCTGGGCGCCGTGGTGTGGCCCCTGCGTCGAGGAAATGCCCGATTTGCAGGCGTTATCGACCGAATTCAGCGGGAAAAACGTTCAATTCATCGGCATCGGCATCGATACGGCACAGAACATGATCGCCTTCGAGCAAAAGGTGAAAGTCGACTATCCGTTGCTCGTGGCAGGTTATGCAGGCACGGATCTCGCCCGTGCATTAGGCAACAAGGCGGGCGCCCTGCCGTTCACCGTGGTGATCGACCCGCAAGGCCGTATGCACTATGAAAAGCTGGGCCGCATCACGTCGGACGAGGTGCGCAGCGCCCTCAAACCGCTGATCTGACCCTACTGCGGGAATCGAGGGTTCCCGGGAAGCCCCGCCGGACGTGACTGGCGGGGTCCCATTTTCGCCCCACTGGACAAAATCCACCAACTGGCGTTTAATTGCGCCCAATTTCGTGAAATTTGATTCGCCGATGCCTCACCGCATTCTCGTGCTCCACGGCCCTAACCTGAACCTGCTCGGTACTCGCGAGCCGGAGGTGTACGGTCGCACGACGCTGGCCGACATCGATGCCGCGCTGACAGCGCAGGCGCAGACGGCGGGTGCCGAGGTGGCGACATTTCAAAGCAATCACGAAGGTGCATTGGTTGACCGGATTCAGGCGGCACGCGGTGAGTCGATCGACTTCATCGTCATCAACCCGGCGGCTTACACCCATACCAGCGTGGCCATTCGCGACGCGTTGGCCGGGGTAGGCATCCCGTTCGTCGAGGTTCACCTCTCGAACGTCCATGCGCGCGAAGCCTTCCGGCATCACTCGTACTTTTCCGATATCGCGCAAGGTGTGATCTGCGGCCTGGGCTGGCGCGGGTATACCTATGCACTCGATTTTGCCCTGCGGCGACTCGCCGGCGGGTAGTCCTCTTCCACACCCCATTTCCTCTCGCGGGACGTTGCGCCCGCGTCGATACAGAATCAAGGAGCTTCCTTCATGGATTTGCGCAAACTCAAGACGTTGATCGACCTCGTGGCCGAATCGGGTATTTCCGAACTCGAAGTCACCGAAGGCGAAGGCAAGGTCCGCATCGTCAAGGCGCCGCCGCAAGTGATCGCCGCCCCGATGCAGATGGCCATGCCGGCCATGCCGCAAGTCGCTGCGCAAGCTCCCGCCGCCACGGCCGCCGCTGCTGCACCGGCAGCGCCGGCAGTACCGCAAGGCCATATCGTGACGTCGCCGATGGTCGGTACGTTCTACCGTGCCCCGTCGCCGGGCGCCGATCCGTTCGCGCAAGTCGGCGACTCCGTCAAGGAAGGCCAGACGCTGTGCATCATCGAAGCGATGAAGCTGCTCAACGAGATCGAGTCGGATAAGGCCGGCGTGATCAAGGAAATCCTCGTCGAGAACGGTCAGGCCGTGGAATACGGTCAACCGCTGTTCGTGATCGGCTAATGCCGGTTGTCGGACGCCTCGCTCGCGCGGCCCTGGGCCGCTGCGGCACCGGGTGTCCGGCCCCGCTCCTCTCCCCTTACGGGCAGGACTGCACATAATGTTTGAAAAAATCCTCATCGCCAACCGCGGCGAAATCGCTCTGCGCATCCAGCGCGCGTGCCGCGAGATGGGCATCAAGACCGTCGTGGTCTATTCCGAAGCCGACAAGGAAGCGAAGTACGTCAAGCTCGCCGACGAAGCGGTATGTATCGGACCGGCCCCGTCGCCGCTCTCCTATCTGAACATGCCCGCGCTGATCAGCGCGGCGGAAGTCACCGACGCCCAGGCCATCCACCCGGGTTACGGTTTCCTCTCCGAGAATGCCGACTTCGCCGAGCGCGTCGAGCAATCGGGCTTCACGTTCATCGGCCCGCGCCCCGAAACCATTCGTCTGATGGGCGACAAGGTGTCGGCCAAGCAGACCATGATCAAGACCGGCGTGCCGTGCGTGCCGGGTTCGGAAGGCGCGTTGCCCGAAGATCCGAAGGAAATCGTGCGAATTGCACGTCAGGTCGGCTATCCGGTGATCATCAAGGCCGCAGGTGGCGGCGGTGGTCGCGGTATGCGCGTGGTGCATACGGAAGCGGCGCTCGTGAACGCGGTCAACATGACCCGTGAAGAAGCCGGCCGCGCCTTCGGCAACCCGGAAGTCTATATGGAGAAGTTCCTCGAGAACCCGCGCCATATCGAAATCCAGGTGCTCGCCGACAAGCACAAGCAAGCCATCTGGCTGGGTGAGCGCGACTGCTCGATGCAGCGTCGTCACCAGAAGGTGATCGAAGAAGCGACCGCACCGCTGATTCCGCGTCGTCTGATCGAGCGCATCGGCGATCGCTGCGCCGACGCCTGCAAGAAGATGGGCTACCTCGGCGCCGGCACGTTCGAATTCCTGTTCGAGAACGGCGAGTTCTACTTCATCGAAATGAACACGCGCGTGCAGGTCGAGCATCCGGTCACGGAAATGATCACGGGCGTCGATATTGTGCAGGAGCAGATCCGCATCGCGGCCGGCGAGAAGCTCGCCTACCGTCAGCGCGACATCCAGTTCCAGGGTCACGCCATCGAGTGCCGTATCAACGCCGAAGATCCGTTCAAGTTCACGCCGTCGCCGGGTCGCATCACCGCCTGGCATATGCCGGGTGGCCCTGGCATTCGCGTCGACACGCACGCTTACAACGGCTACTTCGTGCCGCCCAACTACGACTCGATGATCGGCAAGCTGATCGCTTACGGCGCAACGCGTGAACAGGCGATCCGCCGCATGCGTGTGGCGCTGTCGGAAATCGTGGTCGAAGGTATCCAGACGAACATTCCGCTTCACCGCGAATTGATGCTCGACGCCAAGTTTGTCGAAGGCGGCACGAGCATTCACTATCTGGAACACAAGCTGGCGCAGAAGTCTGCCGTCGGTGGCAATTAAGTCAGTCAATCAGCAGGAATCACTCGCTATGTATCGCGAACTCGTCGTAGAAGTTGCCCGCGCCCAGGCCGAGGCCCTGTCAGACGCCCTGCTCGATCTGGGCGTGCTGTCGGTCTCCGTCGAAGATGCGGACGCCGACACGCCCGACGAGCAACCGATGTTCGGCGAGCCGGGTCTCACCCCGCCGGACACCGCGTGGCAACGCTCGCGCGTGGTGGCGCTGGTCGGGGAAGATCAGGACGCCGCCGTGCTGCTCGCGGCGGCGGTCAACGAACTGGGACTCGCCGAGTCGCCCGCCTTCACGTTGCGTGACGTGGAGGAGCAGGACTGGGTGCGTCTCACGCAATCGCAGTTCGAGCCGATGCAGATCGGCCAGCGCATCTGGGTCGTGCCGTCGTGGCACGACGCGCCCGACGCCGACGCCCTCATCCTCGAACTCGATCCGGGTCTGGCGTTCGGTACCGGCAGCCATCCGACCACGCGTCTTTGCATGGAGTGGCTGGAGCAGCACGTGCAACCGGGCGGCTCACTGCTCGACTACGGCTGCGGATCGGGCATTCTGGCGATTCTTGCGCGCAAGTGCGGCGCCGACCCGGTCATCGGTATCGATATCGACCCGCAGGCCGTCGAATCCGCCCGTTACAACAGCGAACGCAATCACGCGCCGGTCGAGTACGGGTTGCCCGACGATCTGCGCGACGGTCAGTTTGATATCGTGGTCGCCAACATCCTGTCGAATCCGCTCAAGCTGCTCGCGTCGATGTTGACGTCGCGCGTTGCGCCGGGCGGACGGCTCGCGCTGTCTGGCGTGCTGGAACGACAGGCTGACGAGGTGATCGCGGCTTACGCGCCCTATATGAAGATGTCGGTCTGGCGCGCTCACGACGGCTGGGTCTGCCTGCACGGGCAGGCGACCGGTTAATTTGCGCCGATTGTCACCACTGCGTGTCGCATGAGGCGCCGAGTCCACAGAGTCTTCCAGGCCACATGACCCAGTCCTCACGCGTTCTCGCCACTCGCTGCCCTCACTGCCATACGGTCTTTCGCGTCGTCGCGGACCAGCTCAAGCTGCGCGACGGCCTCGTGCGCTGCGGCCACTGCCGGGAAGTGTTCGACGGACGCGCCTATCTGTGCGATCCCCCCGCGGAAGACAACGAAACGCCGACCGGTTCCGCGTCGAGCGTCGGGCAAGCTGACAGCGCAGCCGATGCGAGCATCGCATCCGCTACCGCCTCGGCAACCGCTTCTGCCACCGCCACCATCCCGCCCGGTCTGACTACGACGCCCGGTGTCGGCGCGACCTCCGGCATCGCTCCCGCAACGACAGGATTCTCCGCATCGCCAGCCGCCGTCCATGCGTCGTCCAGCGATAGCGCTGCCGCCCCCAGTGGCGACAGACCGGTCCCCGAGATGCTCGCCCCCAAGGCCATCGCCGCCCTGCTCGGCTCGCCGGACGAAAGCCGCGCGCGGATGCAGCATGGCCCGGGGCGCTATATGGACGACGACGATCCCACCGTGCTGAGCGCACCCACGGCGTCGCCATCGCGTGCGCAGGCGACGTCTGCATCCCCCCTCGCCGCGACGCCGAAGCGCCCCGGTGCGGCACGCGTCATCTGGCGCGTATTGATGACGTTGGCCGTCATCGCCGTACTCGGACAATGGGCGTGGATCGAGCGTGCGGCGCTCGTCGACCGCATGCCGGCATTGCGTGACGTGTTCGCCGCGGTCGGACGTCCGATGCACGTGACGATCGGTCTGCCGCGTCAGCCCGACCAGATTCAGATATCCAGCGTGACGCTCGTCACCGACGACACCGCCGCCAACGCATCGACATCCGCTGCGGACACCGCTGCCGATGCCCCCGCCAGCGGCGTCACGGCAGCGCCTGCCGACACCGTGCCCATGACGCTCACCGTCTTCATGCGCAATCAGGCCGCCCATGCGCTGGCCTGGCCGTCGCTCGAACTCACGCTCTCGGATCTCGATGGCAAACCGGTCGTACGTCGCGTTTTTTCAGCGAACGAATACGTCGTCGAGCCGGCCGTGCGCGAAGCGGGGCTGACGCCACGCAACGAACGCACGATTCGGTTACGATTGTCGGCGCAGGCAGCGCTAGCCAGTAATTACCGGGTGCTCGCGTTCTATCCCTGATAGCGCTGTTGCACTCAACCTAGGAGATATAGATGTCCCAAGTCACGCTCGGGGGCAACCCCATCGAAGTCGGCGGTCAGTTCCCGCAGAAGGGTCAGACCGCACCGGCACTGAAGCTGGTCAACGCCAAGCTCGCAGACGTCACGCTCGACGACTTCGCTGGCAAGCGCAAAGTCCTCAACATCGTGCCGAGCCTCGACACGCCGACCTGCGCCACGTCCACGCGCAAGTTCAACGAAGCCGCCGGCAAGCTCGACAACACCGTCGTGCTCGTCATCTCGGCCGACCTGCCGTTCGCCATGAGCCGCTTCTGCGCCACCGAAGGCCTGAACAACGTGGTGACGCTCTCGACCATGCGCGGTCGTGAGTTCCTCAACAACTACGGCGTGGAAATCAAGACCGGCCCGCTGGCAGGCGTGACGGCTCGCGCCGTCGTGGTGCTCGACGCCGACAACCGCGTCGTGCATGCCGAACTGGTACCGGAGATCAAGAACGAACCGAATTACGACGCTGCGCTCGCCGCACTCTCGTGATCTCGCGATGACGTAATTCGTCGCCGCGATTCGGGACCGCGCATACGTGCCACCCCGGATCGCAGCGATGGCTGTACCCCGTACGATGCGCGCACTTCCTGAGCGATTTGTGCGCTTTGTGTAACGCGTAATTCCCGCGCCGATGCAGACGATGCACCGGCCTGTTTTTTGTCCGGCGGCCTGCGGCATGACGACGGCACGTCCTCGTCAGCCGTCTTCCGTTGGCTCTCCCCCGCTTACTTTTCGCAAGGACATTCCCGTGACTACCGTGATCTGCGGCTCGCTGGCCTACGACAACATCATGACGTTCGAAGGCCGCTTCGGCGAGCACATCCTGCCTGATCAGGTGCACATCCTGAACGTCAGCTTTCTCGTGCCGACCATGCGCCGTAACTTTGGCGGCTGCGCGGGCAACATCGGCTACAGCCTGCATCTGCTGGGTGGCTCGCCGGTCGTCATGGCCACGGTGGGTGAAGATGGCGCGGCTTACCTCGAGCGCTTCCAGTCGCTCGGTATGACGACGGAATTCGTGCGCACGGTCACGGACAGCATGACGGCCAACGCGATGATCACCACCGATCTGGACAACAACCAGATCACCGCCTTCCACCCGGGCGCGATGATGTTCTCGTCGCGCAACCGCGTGGGCGACGCCAAGGGCGCCACGCTCGGCATCGTCGCGCCGGACGCCCCCGACGCGATGCTCACGCACGCCGAAGGATTCGCCGCCGCTGGCGTGCCGTTCGTGTTCGATCCGGGTCAGGGTCTGCCGCTGCTGACGCCCGAGGCACTGCGTCGCATGGTGGAACTTGCAACGTATCTTGCGGTCAACGACTACGAAGCCAAGCTCCTCTGCACGAAGACCGGATTGTCGATGGAAGACCTCCAGTCGCGTGTCGAGGCACTTGTCGTCACGCGCGGAGAGCACGGGGCCCAGATCTTCGCCGGCGGCAAGCAACACGACATTCCTGCCGTGACCGCCAAGCGTGTCGTCGACCCCACCGGTTGCGGCGACGCATTCCGTGGGGGTTTGCTGTACGGTATCGAAAGGGGCCTCGACTGGCCGACCACCGGCCGCCTGGCCAGTCTGATGGGTTCGCTCAAGATTGCCGAGCAGGGTCCGCAGACTTATGCACCGACGCGCCCGGAGATCGAAGCGCAATATGAAGAAGCGTTCGGCCAGCGCTTCGAATGATTTAAGGAAAGGCACAACGATGGCACGACTTACCACACCGCTCATTATTCTCACCGCTGCGGCGTCGCTCTCTCTGTCCGCCTGTACGGCGTTCGGTCCGAGCGACTCGGCAAGCGTCTACAGCAGCCGCCAGGCACAACGCGAGCAAGTTGTGCGCATGGGCACGGTCGAATCGGTGCGTCCGGTCACGATCGATAGCAGCAATGGCGACCCGGGCATTCTGGGTATCGCCGGCGGCGGCGCACTGGGTGCGATCGGCGGCAGCGCCATCGGTGGCGGTCGCGGTTCGATCGCGACGGGTATCGTCGGCGGTCTGCTCGGCGCCGTTGCCGGACAGGCGATCGAAAGCCGGGTGAGCAAGAAGGCTGGCCTGGAGATCACCGTTCGCCTCGACAACGGCGAGCTGCGCGCCATCACGCAGGATGCCGACGAGGCATTCCAGCCGGGACAGCGCGTGCGCCTGCTCTCGAGCGGCGGCGTGACGCGTGTGACGCACTGAGTTCACCACGCGTTTCGCCTCGGACACCGGGAACACATCGAAAACACATCGAAACGTTACGGTGTCCTGAAGCACCCCCGGCAGACATGCCGGAGAAGGGGTAGTCGCGACAGACCGACGACACCGCTTCAAACGCAAGCATCACCCCGGCGGGCGACTTCACGGTCGCCCGTTTTCTTTTGCACCATGAAAAAACCCGCCGTGACGATCGCTCATCACAGCGGGTTTCGGATCGAGTAGGCCTACTCGATCAAAAGACACCTAAGTGCCTTGGTTCCTGCATCGGCACTCGGATTACGGACGGCTGCCGGTCGGGAACGGCCATGCCGCTGCCGGGTTCAACGCCGTCTTCGGTGCTGCGGGTGCTGCGGCCGGTGCGGCTGCGGGAGCAGCAGCAGGCTTGGCAGCAACCTTCTTCACTGCCGGCTTCTTGGCAGCAGGCTTCTTCGCAGCGGCAGGCTTCGCAGCAGCCTTCTTGGCAGCGGGCTTCTTCGCAGCAGCAGCCTTCTTCGCAGCAGGCTTCTTGGCAGCGGCCTTCTTCGCAGCAGGCTTCTTGGCAGCAGCCTTCTTCGCGGCCGGCTTCTTGGCAGCAACCTTCTTAACTGCTGCCTTCTTCGCGGCCGGCTTCTTGGCGGCAACCTTCTTCACTGCGGCTTTCTTGGCGACCGGCTTCTTGGCGGCAACCTTCTTCACCGCTGCCTTCTTGGCGACCGGCTTCTTGGCAGCAACCTTCTTCACTGCAACTTTCTTGGCTGCCGGCTTCTTGGCGGCGACCTTCTTCGCTGCCGGCTTCTTCGCGGCAACAGCCTTCTTCGCTACCGGCTTCTTGGCGGCAACAGCCTTCTTCGCTACCGGCTTCTTGGCAGCAGCGGCCTTCTTGGCAACCGGCTTCTTAGCAACGGCCTTCTTGGCCGCCGGCTTCTTGGCAACAGCTTTCTTGATCGTAGCCATGACAAACTCCTTAACGTGAGAGATCACTCAAACGAAACTACCTGAGAAGGAAACCCGACCACCGTGCGAGAACCGCCGGCGAGCGGGCTATTCATCGGCGTACGCATCGGACTTCGACGGCTTACGCTAATGAATTCGGCGCTGCGCGCATGACGCTGACCGTGTGTGGTCACGCGCGCAAAAAAATTGCCGGCGACATTGCCGCCAGCAATTCGATTGTCTTGAGAAAGGGAGTTCGCCAGATTCTTCGGGGGGTAGCTTGCCTGTCCCGTCATCGGGATGGAGGAGATTGCGATAGCGGATAAGCGATACTGCTTGCTATGCACCAAGGTTTTTACGCTCCGTAACTACCAGCTCTCTGTCGCGGGAGGAAAGCAGTGAGTGCTTTCGTGTGTTCATCGAGACTGCAATTTATTTGAGCGAATAATAATTCTTTTGTGATGCGATGTTAATACTTTGTGCGTAAAAAAGCGCACATCAATCGTAACGAAGAAGTCAATCTGTTGTATTTGATGCACATCACACTCGCATGTCGATGCGTGCGATGCGTTTGCGAAGCGAGAACTTCATCGTGCGAGTGAGGATGATGCGTGTGATCTGCGCCGCTTCTTCGACTTCTCTTCGCGTCAGTCACGCGTGCAACGCACGCTCACATCACCCTCTCGAAACCCGCATGGATGCTCGCTTTGCGCGGAGCATCCATTTTTCACTCAACGCTTAGTCCCAGCTCAGTGCACCACCGGTCTGGTACTCGATCACTCGCGTTTCGAAGAAGTTGCGTTCCTTCTTCAGGTCGATCATCTCGCTCATCCACGGGAACGGATTCTCTTCGTTCGGGTAGAGCGCTTCGAGACCGATTTGTGCGCAGCGACGATTCGCGATGAAGCGCAGATAGCTCTTGAACATGCCCGCGTTCAGACCGAGCACGCCGCGCGGCATCGTATCTTCAGCGTAGCGATACTCAAGCTCGACCGCCTTCTGGAACAGTTCGCGAATCTCTTCGCGGAACTCCGGCGTCCACAGGTTAGGGTTTTCCAGCTTCACCTGGTTGATCAGGTCGATGCCGAAGTTGCAGTGCATCGACTCGTCACGCAGGATGTATTGATACTGCTCCGCAGCACCGGTCATCTTGTTCTGACGACCCAGCGCCAGGATCTGCGTGAAGCCGACGTAGAAGAACAGACCTTCCATGATGCAGGCGAACACGATCAGCGAACGCAGCAGCTTCTGGTCAGCTTCCTGCGTTCCCGTCTTGAACGACGGATCGGCGACCACTTCGATGAACGGCAGCAGGAATTCGTCCTTGTCGCGGATCGACGCCACTTCGTGATACGCGTTGAAGATCTCGGCTTCGTCCAGCCCCAGGCTCTCGACGATGTACTGATAAGCGTGCGTGTGGATCGCTTCTTCAAACGCCTGACGCAACAGGAACTGACGGCACTCCGGCGCGGTGATGTGGCGGTAGGTGCCCAGCACGATGTTGTTCGCGGCGAGCGAGTCGGCCGTCACGAAGAAGCCGAGGTTGCGCTTGATGATACGGCGCTCGTCTTCGGTCAGACCGTTCGGGTCCTTCCACAGGGCGATGTCGCGCGACATGTTGATTTCCTGCGGCATCCAGTGGTTCGCGCAACCGGCCAGATATTTTTCCCACGCCCACTTGTACTTGAACGGCACCAGCTGGTTCACGTCCGTCGTGCCGTTGATCACGCGCTTGTCCGAGGCGCTCACGCGGCGCGTCGACTGCGAGGCGATGGTGTGCGGCGTGTCGTCCTGCGTGCCCAGAATGTTCGAAGCCGGTGCGGCCGGCGCAACAGGCGCGGCAGACTTGGCGGTAGAGGTGTCTTCTTCCCAGTTAAGCATAGGGTCTCGGTCCGTTCAGGTTGATGCGATTCACGCCCTGGGGCGCACATCGCCGAAGTGACAGATCAGCCGTTCGCGTACGAAGGCCGACGAAAAAATTGCCGATAGTGCAGCCGTCAATCTAACGATGACGACGAAAAATCCGCTGAGGGTAACGCTTGATTTTGGGGGTAACGCAGAGTCGCTTTCGCGCTGATTTGAACGACGACGCCGATTCGGAAGCTGCAATCTTTGTCTTGCAACATCATGACCTCCCGACGTCGATCGAATGACTCCAATTTAGCACAATACTGTCACTCGTTCCAGCCCATCGACACCATATATTGTGTCGAGATTTACAGCCACCACAATACCTAGTGTTTCCGAGCATACGAGGCGCAGCGTACGTCCAGCCTTGCGGGACCGGCATCTTGCCACGAAACGAGGCCGCACGACAGCGTTTGCAGTGCATCAAAATGACGCGCACCCACAATGGCGTATCCTGTGCGGCAAGCGTCACGGCGCCAGAGCGGAGCGACAGACTCCGGCGAACGCCATCCACCGACGCCAATGAAGGAGATATCGACGATGACACCCTCAGACGCCGATGGCGCACAGGCACCGGCCGGCCGACCGGGACCGACACCCTCAGCCCCATCAGCCTCATCAGGCCCCGCCACCCCATCCGTACTGACACCCGGCAAACCGATCCGCCTCGCGCGAGGCGCCCTCATCGCCGAGGTACAGCCCGGCTGCGGCGCACGCCTGTCCCGACTCGCACGTCGCGACACGCGCGGCGATCTGTTCGACTACCTCGTGCCACTCGGCAACGAGCCATTCTCCTCCGACGAATGGCCGAAGGCAGGCGCGTTCCCAATGCTGCCGTATACCAATATGTTGCGCGACGACACGCTGCACTGGCGCGAGCGCACCCTCACCGTTCGCGACGCGCCCGTCGCATCGAGTTCCCTGCACGGATGGGGGCTGCGTCGCGAATGGGAAGTGGTCGACGAAAGCTCGCATTGCTGCGTGCTCCAACTCGACTGCCCGTCCCAGCCGGAGTGGCCCTGGCACTATCAGGCCTACCTGTCGGTAACGCTCGACGAGCACGGCCTCGACATGCAGCTCTCGCTCACCAACCTCTCGACGCAGGAGATGCCGGCGGGACTGGGCCTGCATCCGTACTTCCGCTGGCCGGCGGGCGCGCGGCTGACGTTCGAATCCGAGGCGCTCTGGCGCTCGCCCTCGGAAGACATACGCTGGCCGAGCGAACAACGTGTTCACGTCGGGCCGATGGAAGTGGTGTCGGTCGGCGGCGGCCTCGACACCGGCGGACGTTCGACCTGGTTCGCCGAAGTCCCCTCCGAGTCGGGACGCTTCGACGCCCGCATCGATTACGCGGGCGGACTGCGCTCTGCCACAGTACGCAGCGACGATGCGACCTGGCTCGTGCTGCACTCCCCCGCCGGACGCCCCTACCTCTGTCTTGAGCCGTCGACACACCGAGTCGGCGAGTTCGACAGCGATCACGTTGTGCTCGCGCACGGTCAAACGCTCGACCTGTCGATGCGCATCGATCTGGGCTGAGCGCGCCGCCGTCCACATCGTCAACATCGTCCGCCGCTTCCGGCTCTTCTGATTCTCTCAAGCCAAAGAAAAACCCCGTCGTCCTCTCGGACCGACGGGGTTTTCCCTATGGAGCGGCGCCGCGTGACACCTGCGGCATCGCCTCACGACCTGCTTACTGGCAAGCCTCGCACTCTTCGAAGCCCGGGTCGCCCGGACGCATCGTGCAGACCGCGCCCTCGGCTTCCGGCATCGGCTGGGCCAGCGGCGAGGTCGGCTCGGCCGAGAAGCCACCCGACACACCGCCCGAGCTCGGCACCGCGTTCAGCGCGCCGTGGCTCACCGTCGACTTCTCGACGTGCGTTGCGGCCATCGTACGGAGGTAGTACGTGGTCTTCAGTGCGCGCGTCCAGGCCAGCTTGTACGTCTCGTCGAGCTTCTTGCCCGATGCGCCAGCCATATAGATGTTGAGCGACTGCGCCTGATCGATCCACTTCTGACGACGCGATGCTGCCTCGACCAGCCACTTCGGCTCGACTTCGAACGCCGTGGCGTAGATCTCGCGCAGATCGGCCGGTACGCGATCGATACGAGCGAGCGAGCCGTCGAAGTACTTCAGGTCGGCGACCATCACTTCGTCCCACAGACCGCGCGCCTTCAGGTCACGCACCAGATACTCGTTGACCACCGTGAACTCGCCCGACAGATTCGACTTCACGTACAGGTTCTGGAACGTCGGCTCGATACAGGCCGAGACACCGATGATGTTCGAGATGGTCGCGGTCGGGGCGATCGCCACGCAGTTCGAGTTGCGCATGCCGTGCGAAGCGATGTGCTTGCGCAGGCTGTCCCAGTCGAGCGTGCTCGACAGGTCGACGTCGACGTAACCACCGCGCTCTTCGGCCAGCAGCTTGAGCGAGTCCTGCGGCAGGATGCCGCGATCCCACAGCGAGCCCTTGTACGACGAGTACTGACCGCGTTCCTTGGCCAGCTCGGTCGATGCCCAGTAAGCGTAGTAGCAAACCGCTTCCATCGAACGGTCGGCGAACTCGACGGCGGCGTTCGACGCATACGGCGTACGCAGCAGGTGCAGGCAGTCCTGGAAGCCCATGATGCCCATGCCCACCGGACGGTGATGCAGGTTGGAGTTACGTGCCTTCGCCACCGCGTAGTAGTTGATGTCGATGACGTTGTCGAGCATGCGCATCGCCACACGAACGGTGCGTTGCAGCTTCTCGTGATCCAGCTCGTAGCCGTTCGCCGTCTGCTTCAGGTGAGCCACGAGGTTCACCGAGCCGAGGTTACACACGGCGATTTCCGTCTCGCTCGTGTTGAGCGTGATTTCCGTGCACAGGTTCGACGAGTGCACCACGCCCACGTGTTGCTGCGGCGAGCGGATGTTGCACGGGTCCTTGAACGTAATCCACGGATGGCCGGTTTCGAACAGCATGCCCAGCATCTTGCGCCACAGCGCTTGGGCCGGCACCTTCTTGAACAGCTTGATCTCGCCGCGCGCGGCCTTCTCTTCGTAAGCCGTGTAAGCCTGTTCGAAAGCCTTGCCGAACTTGTCGTGCAGATCCGGGCAGGTCGACGGTGAGAACAGCGTCCACTCGCCGCCTTCCATCACGCGCTTCATGAACAGATCGGGAATCCAGTTCGCCGTGTTCATGTCGTGCGTACGGCGACGATCGTCACCCGTGTTCTTGCGCAGTTCCAGGAATTCTTCGATATCCAGGTGCCACGTTTCCAGGTAGGCGCAGACCGCGCCCTTGCGCTTGCCGCCCTGGTTCACGGCCACGGCCGTGTCGTTGACCACCTTGAGGAACGGCACCACGCCCTGGCTCTTGCCGTTCGTACCCTTGATATGGGAGCCGAGTGCGCGAACCTGCGTCCAGTCGTTGCCCAGACCGCCGGCGAACTTCGAGAGCAGTGCGTTTTCCTTGAGCGCTTCGTAAATGCCTTCCAGATCGTCCGAGACGGTCGTCAGATAGCACGACGAGAGCTGCGAGCGACGCGTGCCCGAGTTGAACAGCGTCGGCGTGGAGCTCATGAAGTCGAAGCTCGACAGGATCTGGTAGAACTCGATCGCACGCGCTTCGCGCTCGACTTCGTTCAGCGCCAGGCCCATGGCCACGCGCATGTAGAACGCCTGCGGCATTTCGATGCGATGGCTATCGATATGCAGGAAGTAGCGGTCGTACAGCGTTTGCAGGCCGAGGTAGTTGAATTGCAGGTCGCGGTTGGCGTCGAGCGCCGCCGCCAGCTTGCCCAGGTCGTACGAGAGCAGTTGTTCGTCGAGCAGTTCGGCGTCCACACCCTGCTTGATGAAGCGCGGGAAGTACTCGATGTAACGCGCGGCCATGTCGCCCTGCGGCACTTCTTCGCCGAGGATTTCACGACGGATCGTGTGCATCAGGATACGGGCGGTGACCTGGCTGTAAGCCGGTTCCTTCTCGATGAGCGTACGCGAGGCGAGAATCGCCGAATCGTAGACCTGCGACAGCGGCACGCCGTCGTACAGGTTCTTGATGGTCTCGGCGAGAATCGGCTCGGCGGAGACTTCGCTACCGAGGTTTTCGCACGCCGCCTTCACCACGCCGCGCAGGGCAGCCATGTCGATCGGACGGGTCACACCGTTGTCGGTGACATGCAGCACCGGGGTGTCAGGCGTTGCAGCTTCTTGCGTGGTCTCGACGGCGCTGGCGCGCTCTTGCGAACGCTTTTCGCGATACAGCACATAAGCGCGGGCGACGTTGTGCTCGCCTTCACGCATGAGCGCGAGTTCGACCTGATCCTGAATGTCTTCGATGTGGAACGTACCGCCGTTCGGGCGGCTGCGCACCAGTGCGCGCACGACGTTCTCCGTCAACTGTTCCACGAGCTCGCGTACGCGTGCCGAAGCCGCACCTTGTCCGCCGTTCACGGCAAGGAACGCCTTGGTGACGGCGATCGCGATCTTCGACGGCTCGAAACCCACCACCGTGCCGTTGCGTCGAATCACTTTGAAGTCGGCGTTGGTCGCCGGTTCGAATGCGCCCGTCGTCTGGGGCGCCGACGCACCCGTGCCATTGCCGGCATTCGCGGCGGGCGTCGGGTTCGGGCGGGTGAGGTTTTCGTTAGTCTGCATGTAAAAACTCCCGTTCCAATGAAATGGTGCTGTTAGCGCACTTCCACCAGCCAATCACTAAGAATTCAGTCGGTAAAAAGTACGCCCTGGGGGCGCCGATGGAGCGAAGTGCTGAACACCGCACGACCGACGGACGGCCAAGGGTTCGAGGTGTCCGCTGCACGGCTTTGCTGCTGTACCGCCTCCCGAAAATACCGAAAGGAGGTACGGTTAGATGGTTGCTCACAACCACTACATGTAGTGGTTGGTGGCCGAATTGGCACTAAGTATAGTGGAGATGACGCACTCCGCAAACTCAAAAATTTCATTCCCCGGGAGGCCCGCGCCATGCCCGTGTCAAGCAAAACCTGTCACGGGGTGAGGGTTAATCGTCCCCCTCAGCGTCCCCCTTCCGTGCCCCGCTCAACCCTGCGAGTCACCGCCCGCGTCACCGGCAGCGGACATCTGAAACGGCAACGCTTCGGATGCCAGTCCGGCCATCCGGCGCAGTCGCTGCCACTCGAAATGGGGCCCCGGGTCCGTCTTCCGGCCAGGTGCTATATCGGCATGTCCGGCCACCGCTTGAATCGGATAATGCTCACGCAAGACACGCGTGAGCGCCGCCAGCGTCACATACTGCGCCGCGGTGAACGGCAGGTCGTCAGTGCCTTCCAGTTCAACGCCGATTGAGAAATCGTTGCAGCGCGTACGGCCTTCGAACGACGATGCGCCCGCGTGCCATGCTCTCGCATCGCACGATACGAACTGTTGCAATGCACCATCGCGTCGCACCAGAAAATGCGAGGAGACGTGCACACCGCGAATCTCGTCGAAGAACGGATGCGCATCGTGATCGAGCCGATTCTGAAAGAACGCAGGGATCTCGTCGCCGCCAAACTGACCCGGTGGCAACGAGATGTTGTGCACCACGAGCAATCCGATCGGCATGTCGTGCGGACGCACGTCGAAGTTCGGCGACGGCAGACGCTCCGCTTCCCGAATCCAGCCTTCGGCGTCGAGCGTGAGGGCCGGCAGTTTGTCCGGCGCGTTCATGCGTCACCCCGCACCGGCGCGACGCACACGTCGAACGCATCGATGCACACGACCTGTCCCGACAAGACCGACAGAACGGGCAGCGCAGGCGACCGGAGCGCAACGTTAGGGGACGCAGATGACTGGAGCATGACGGGCACAGCGAACTCCCGTAGAGCGAGGGGTGGCATTGTAGCCCACTTGGCGTGACGTCGCCGGTCGTCGGCCCGGCTTGCGATGCACACGCCAACGTGGCGAGCAATCAGTGTCACGTGGGGCATCGTCCGAAACAAGTCGAAAAATAAAAGGTAAATTCCCAAAGAAGAAGCCTCTCGCACGACTGGGCCGAGAGGCTTCCGTGGGCGTGTCCACGCCCGGGGATGGCGCCGCTCTCGCGTCCTGCGTTGCCCGCAGAACACGCACACCATCCCGCGCCGCTCACAGGTGCGGCGCCAATGGCCGTTGCCGGCCGGTAAAACCCTGCACACGCGTCTCCCGCGCTAACCCCATTGTCCCCACGGCCTCCATTGTCGCTACCGGTCACGTCCCTCCGATCGCATGGCACCCGATCAGGGGAATGCCGGAATCGCAGCTTCGACCCCTTCCATATGCGCCTCGGGATGATGCTCCTTGAGCATCTCGCGAATCTCGTCGACGCGGCTCTCGCGCACATCCACCATCAGCAGAATCATGCCCCGCTCCAGCGGTTCACGAAACGCTTTGAGACGCGAGTTCGGCACCGACACGCCGATCATGCTCGACACCCAGGCGCCGAACAGCGCACCGAGCGGCGCCGTCACGATCATCAGTTCCCACTGGGGACGCGTGCCCACGATGGGGAAAAACGCGGCGACTGCACCGACTGCCAGACCACAGAAGCCACCGATCACGAGCCCGGCTTCGGCGCCGTGCACGATATCGGAAGTCTGTAGCAGGTTAGCCTCGTGCAGTCCCTCCAGGTCCATTTCGTCACGCGCCATGAAGTGGATGTGACGCTCCTCGATCCGCGCGAGCAACAAGTCGCTCATCGTGCGCTGCGCACTCGCCAGATCGGGAAGAAGGAAATACATCCGTCTGCGCATTAGCATATTGCGCCCTCCTGTCGTCGTCCCCGATTTGCCGCCTGTTTGTTGTTGATCTTCTAGATGGGGTAGGTAACTGTGTTTTAGTGCATGCGACAGTCATGCGCAAGCCGACGCGGCCGATTGGGCATCGGCCGGCACACGACAAGAAGGAACGGAAGACGACCGCGATGCGCGCGGTGGCGCACCTGAGCGGTATCGCTGCGCGGTGCGCCCGCGCAGCCGGGATCAGGCGCGGTGTTCGCGCGCGAGATGGGCGTCGCGATGCGCGGCACTGCAAAAGTGCTTGTCGCCGGGGCCGGCGAGCGATTCGCTCTCGGGAAGATAGGTATCGCACTCGCTGCAACGCACCATGCGCTCGGCTGGCGGCAACGACTGACGGGCCGTGGTTCGGCCCGCGCCACCGGGCGACGTGCGCATGCGCTCGTCACGTTCGTTGCGCTCATTCCGTTCGGGGCGCTCCATGCGCTTGCGCTCGTTGTGGCGCATCCACCACGTCCCGGCAATCAAGAGCAACAGTAACAGCAGGATATTGCGCATCGCGCTTCAAGTCTCCGTCATGCGATGCAGCACCACCTCAAGCACGAAGCGAGAACCGACATACGCCAGCAACAGCGCCACGAACGACGCCAGAACCCAACGCAGCGCGACCTTACCGCGCCACCCATAAAAATGCCGTCCGAGCAGCACCGCGCCGAACATCAGCCACGACACCACCGCGAACACGGTCTTGTGATCGATGCGCACCGCGCGCCCGAAGAGCGCCTCGGAGAACATCACGCCCGAGATGAGCGTCAGTGTGAGCAGCACGAACCCTGCGCCGATCAACCGGAATAGCAGCTTCTCCATCGTGAGCAGCGGCGGCAGCGTTTCGAGCCAGCGCGACAGCCAGCCGTTCGCATCATGGCTGCGCGACGGATGCAGCTGACGCTCGGCATAGAGCATCAGCAACGCGTGCAGCGCCGCCAGCGCGAACAGCCCGTAGGCCATGTTCGCAATGATGAAGTGCGCCTTGAAAGTCGGATCCGCCGCAAAGCCGAGAATGCGCACGTCCGGGAAAATCGCCGGTAACAGGCAGGCAACCGCGGCCACGGGTGTGACCATCAGTCGCAGGCTGTCGAGCGGGAAGAAGAAGCTTTCGATCCAGTAGATGCCGACCGAGAGCCACAGCATGGCCGAGAGCATGTACGCAAAACCGAAGTGCATGCTGTCCGCGCGGAAGATGGTCTGATGCAGCAACACCCCGTGCAGCAGCAGCGCGGCGAACAGCGAAAGCTGCATCGGCCAGCGCGAGGGCGTGCCCGTGACCGGTGCAGGCGCGACCGCGCCGCCCGCGAGAGCGAGCGCGGCGTCGCGCCGGTAACCTTGCCACGAACAAACCGCCAACCCGGCGTAGAGGATGGCGGTCAGCGCATACAGTAAAATAGTCATGTTTGAAGTTTACACCAGCCCATGAGGGGCGCGCTGCCGTGCTTGCCATCCGCTGTCCCCGGCCGATGGGCGGGCAACCAAGGCCGCTTCAGGTCTTACAGGATACGTTTCATGCTCGACAATCTCACTACGCGCCTGGCCAAAGTCGTCAAGACGCTGCGCGGCGAAGCCCGGCTGACCGAGGCCAACACGCAGGAAATGCTGCGCGAAGTCCGTCTCGCCCTGCTTGAGGCCGACGTCGCCCTGCCCGTGGTACGCGATTTCATCGCCAAGGTGAAGGAAAAGGCCCTCGGTGAGGAAGTCATTTCCAGCCTTTCGCCCGGTCAGGCCCTCGTCGGCGTGGTGCAGCGCGAACTGACGGCCCTCATGGGCGGCGACTACGAAGGTCGCGCCGCCGAACTCAACCTGGCCACCACCCCGCCCGCCATCATCCTGATGGCCGGTCTGCAAGGCGCCGGCAAGACGACCACCGTTGGTAAGCTTGCCAAGCTGCTGCGCGCCCAGAAGAAGAAAGTCCTCACGGTCTCCACCGACGTCTACCGCCCGGCCGCTATCGCCCAGCTGGAGACGGTGACCAAGCAGGTCGACGCCGACTTCTTCCCGTCGCAACCCGATCAGAAGCCGGTCGACATCGCCCGCGCCGCCGTGGACTGGGCGCGTCGCCATCACCACGAAGTGCTGCTCGTCGACACGGCCGGCCGTCTGGGTATCGACGAAGCGATGATGCAGGAAATCAGCGCCCTGCACGCCGAGCTGAAACCGATCGAAACGTTGTTCGTCGTCGACGCCATGCTGGGTCAGGACGCCGTCAACACCGCCCGCGCCTTCAACGACGCCCTGCCGCTCACCGGCGTGGTACTCACCAAGCTCGACGGCGATTCGCGTGGCGGTGCCGCGCTGTCGGTGCGTCACATCACCGGCAAGCCGATCAAGTTCGTGGGTGTCGGCGAAAAGCTCGACGGCCTCGAAGTCTTCCACCCGGATCGCATGGCGAACCGGATTCTCGGCATGGGTGACATTCTCGCGCTCGTCGAGGAAGCACAGCGCGGTGTCGACGTTCAGGCCGCACAGAAGCTCGCCGACAAGGTCAAGAAAGGCGGCGACTTCGATCTGAACGACTTCAAGGCGCAGATCGGCCAGATGAAGAAGATGGGCGGCCTGTCCTCGCTCATGGACAAGCTGCCGGCACAGTTCCAGGCTGCCGCCAGCCAGACGAACATGGATCAGGCCGAGAAGCAGGTGCGCCGCATGGAAGGCATCATCAACTCGATGACGCCCGCCGAGCGCGCCAAGCCCGAGCTGATCAAGGCGAGCCGCAAACGCCGCATTGCCGCCGGTGCGGGCGTTCAGGTGCAGGAAGTCAACCGCATGCTCAATCAGTACGACCAGATGCGCACCATGATGAAGAAACTCAAAGGCGGTGGCATGATGAAGATGATGCGCAGCATGAAGGGCATGATGCCCGGCATGCGCTGATATACTCCGGGCCGCATTTAGCGAATCCCCCGCACCACCGTTCCACAGGGTCGCCCCATATGAACCGCGAAGAAGCCCTCGAAGTATTCCGTAATTCCGAAGAAATCGTCTCCGCCGACGAGGTCAACCGCTCCGTCGACACGATGGCCAAGGCCATCAAGGAAGCCATTGGCGACGAGTTTCCGATGGTGCTGTCGGTCATGGGCGGCGCAGCCGTCTTTACCGGCATGCTCCTGCCGCGACTCGATTTCCCGCTCGAATTCGACTACATCCACCTCTCCCGCTACAACAACACCACCACCGGTGGTGCCATGCAGTGGCGCGTCGCGCCGCGCGATTCGGTGCGTGACCGCGTGGTGCTCGTGCTCGACGACATTCTGGACGAAGGCGCCACCATGGCTGCGATTCGCGACCGGATTCTGGAGATGGGCGCGTCGAAGTTCTACAGCGCCGTGCTGTGCGAGAAGATCCTGACGAAGGAAAAGCCGTCGCATCCGGATTTCTGTGGCTTCACCGTGCCGGATCGCTACGTCTTCGGCTGCGGCATGGACGCCAAGGGTTACTGGCGCAATCTGCCTGCGATCCGCGCGCTGACGACGGCTCGCTGATCGGGGCGCGGCATCCCGGCAAGCGTTTCGGGATGTCTGCATTGGCGCCGGGGGCCATCTCCCGCGCCCAATGAAAAAGGGACCTCATCGAGGTCCTTTTTCTTTGATTACCCGGCGGCCGTCACACGCACGGTGTCTCCGTTCCGTGCACCGCCGGCCGGATCGACCGGCAGCGCACGTCCCACTCAGATCGCCTTGGCGGCGCGCACCTTACCGGTGACAACTTCTGCCACGGTCGCGGCGTCGAGCAACTGCGCTTCCGTGTCGCGACGACCCTGATACTCGATCTTGCCTTCCTTCAGGCCACGGTCGCCGATCACCACGCGGTGCGGCACGCCGATCAGTTCCCAGTCGGCGAACATCACGCCCGGACGCTCGCCACGATCGTCCAGAATCACGTCGATACCGGCGGCCACCAGATCTTCGTACAGCTTGTCGGCGGCGGCACGCACCGCGTCGCTGCGGTCGTAGCCCATCGGGCACAGCACCACTTCGAACGGGGCAATCGCTTCCGGCCAGATGATGCCGCGATCGTCGAAGTTCTGCTCGATGGCCGCGCCGAGAATGCGCGTGATGCCAATGCCGTAGCAGCCCATTTCCATCGGCGCCGGTTTGCCCGTTTCGTCGAGGAACGTGGCGTTCATGGCGTCGGAGTACTTCGTGCCCAGCTGGAACACGTGGCCGACTTCGATACCGCGGCACAGCGCGATCTCGCCCTTGCCGTCCGGCGACGCGTCGCCCGGCACGATGTCGCGCAGGTCGAAGACGATTTCCGGTTCCGGCAGATCGCGGCCCCAGTTCACGCCGGTGATGTGGAAGTCCGTCTCGTTCGCGCCCACGACGAAGTCGCTCATCTTCGCAACGGTGCGGTCGACCACGAGCTTCACCGGCTTCTTCGTGCCGATCGGGCCGAGGTAGCCCGGCGGCGTGCCGAACCATTCGACGATCTCGGCTTCGCTGGCAAAACGCATCTCGGCCAGACCCGGCACCTTGCTCGCCTTGATCTCGTTCAGATCGTGATCGCCGCGCAGCAACAGCAGCCAGACGGTCGTGCCGGCCTTCTCGTCGTCCGTCGCGAGGACGATCGACTTGACGGTGCGCGTGAGCGGAATCGAGAGCAGTTCCGCGACGGCTTCGCACTTGGCCTTGCCCGGCGTGGCGGTCTTGGTCATGGCCTCGGCAGGCGCGGCACGCTCGCCTTGCGGGGCGAGCGCTTCGGCCATTTCGACGTTGGCGGCATAGTCCGACGTCGGGCAGTAAGCGATGGCGTCTTCACCGGTCTCGGCGATCACGTGGAACTCGTGCGAGCCCGAGCCGCCGATGGAACCGTTATCGGCTACGACTGCGCGGAACTCCAGACCCAGGCGCGTGAAGATGCGCACATAGGCGTCGAACATCTTCTGATAGGACACTTCCAGACCCGCGCGATCCTTGTCGAACGAGTAGGCGTCCTTCATGATGAATTCGCGGCCACGCATCACGCCGAAACGCGGGCGGATCTCGTCGCGGAACTTCGTCTGCACCTGATAGAAGTTCACCGGCAGTTGACGATAGCTCTTGATCTCGCGGCGTGCGATGTCCGTCACCACTTCCTCGTGGGTCGGCCCGACGACGAATTCGCGGTCGTGACGATCCTTCAGACGCAGCAGCTCCGGGCCGTACTTCACCCAGCGACCCGACTCCTGCCACAGTTCCGCCGGCTGCACGGCTGGCATGAGCAACTCCAGCGCACCCGCGCGGTTCATTTCTTCACGGACGATGGCTTCGACCTTGCGGATCGAGCGCAGGCCGATCGGCAGGTAATCGTAGATACCGCCGGCGACGCGGCGAATCATGCCGGCACGCATCATCAGCTTGTGGCTGACGATTTCGGCGTCGGCGGGGGCTTCCTTGAGGGTGCCGATGAAGAAACGAGAGGCTTTCATGCAGATTTCCGGGAAAAATTAGGGTCAACGGCGCACGCGGCGGTTCGGTCGGCTGCGCCAAAGCAGGGCCGGGGCGCGTAACGAGATGGTACCGAGACGGTAGCGTGACGTCTTCGCAGCCCCTGAGACTCCCGCCGGCCGTACGCGCCGCCCCGGTTACCCGAGCCGCCGCCGGCCGCCGCGCCGGTGATTATCTGTTTATAATCGAAGCAATTTTAAAGGATTCAAGGGTGGTTGTATGCTGGACCGTGAAGGCTTTCGCCCGAACGTCGGCATCATCCTCTTAAACGCACGCAATGAAGTGTTCTGGGGCAAGCGGCTGGGCGAGCACTCCTGGCAGTTCCCGCAAGGCGGCATCAAGTACGGCGAAACGCCCGAACAGGCCATGTTCCGAGAATTGCACGAGGAAACCGGGCTAAAGCCAGAACACGTCAAAATCATCGGTCGCACACGCGACTGGCTGCGTTATGAGGTGCCGGACAAGTTCATCAAACGCGAAGTGCGCGGACATTACCGGGGCCAGAAGCAGATCTGGTTCCTGCTGCGCATGGTCGGGCGCGACTGCGATATCTGCTTGCGTGCAACCGATCATCCGGAGTTCGACGCCTGGCGCTGGAACGAATACTGGGTGCCGCTCGACGCGGTGATCGAGTTCAAGCGCGAGGTGTATCAGCTCGCGCTGAACGAACTCTCGCGTTATCTGCGACGCACCGCCGCACGCGCTCAGCAGGACCGGCGCCGGTTTCCGCGAGCCGGGGCACGTGTGGGCGAAATGCCGCCGGGCGCCACGGATGCGTTGCATGAGCAGGAAGGCGGCTTCGGCAGCGGTGACTGCGGCGACGCGTCTGCGATATCCGATGGTGCGGACGGCGCAGGCACGACGGATACCGCAGATACGGCGGATACGGCGAACCATCCCGACCGTCACCACCGCCGGGAGCACTGAACCGGACGGCCGCCGGCCTGTCACAACACCGGACGCGGGCATGATGCCCGCGCCCGCTTTTTTTTGATTCCTCGACCCCATTCCCATGCGTCCTTCCTTTGCCCGCCGCGCCCCGCGCCTGGTCACGCTCGTTTCCCTGGCCGCCCTCGCGCTGATCGCCGCTTGCAGCAGCACGTCGCAGCCCGTTCAGGACTTTGACGAATACATGGCGCAACAAGAGGCCGCCAAGGGCAAGTGGAAGGAAGCGGAATACAAGCTCCCGACCGAAGCGCCGAAGGATGCCGACCTGATCAGCTTCCCCACGCTGCCCAACGCCACCCTCGATTACGCCATCGACGCGAAGTCCGTCGAGGTCACCCGCGACGACGGCGTGGTCCGCTACGTCGCCGTCATCCGCAGCAAGGAAGGGGCACGCAACGTGTCGTACGAAGGCATCCACTGCTCGTCGTTCGAATCACGTCTGTACGCCACCGGCCGTCCTGACGGCACCTGGGCCCCGGCGCGCAACAGCGAATGGCGCCCGATCCGCCCGTATGGCGCGACCGCCTATCAGGGCATCCTGTTCCGCGACTTCCTCTGCCAGGACAAGACACCGTACGGCACAGCCAAGGACATCGTGCAGAACCTGCGCTATCCGACGACGCCTGCCGCCTATCGTTGATGCCTTGCAGAGCAGGCCGCGCCAGCGTGAAAACGCTGATGCCGCTGCGACCTTCGCGATGAAAAAAACGCCGGTCACGAATCACGTGCCGGCGTTTTTTGTCTCTGGCTGTCCCGCCTCTGCCAGGAGGCTGTATCGGTCTCAGCGCAGAATCAGGTTGTCGCGATGGATCAGCTCCGGCTCGTTCGCAAACCCCAGCACCTGCTCGATATCGCTGCTTGGGTGGCGGCGAATGAGTCGCGTCTCGGACGCGCTGTAATTCGACAGGCCGCGCGCGACCTCATGACCCGCCTCGTCGACACAGGCGATGACCTCGCCACGCGCGAAGGTGCCCTCCACGTCGATGACGCCGATCGGCAGCAGGCTCTTGCCCTCTTCCATCAACTTCTTGCACGCGCCCGCGTCGATCACGACACGACCGCGCACTTGCAGATGGTCGGCCATCCACTGCTTGCGCGCCGTCAGCACGGCCGTGCGCGCCACCAGTTGCGTGCCGATGGCTTCGCCGCCGGCCAGACGCACGAGCACGTCGGCTTCCCGCCCCGACGCGATTACGGTATGCGCACCACTCGTCGCTGCGCGCTTGGCCGCGAGAATCTTGGTGAGCATGCCGCCCCGGCCGATGTTGGTGCCGGCGCCGCCAGCCATGGCTTCGAGACGCTCGTCTCCCGCCTCGGCCTCGTGAACGAACTCGGCGTCGGGATGCTTGCGCGGATCGGCGGTGTAGAGCCCCGACTGATCGGTGAGGATGACCAGCGCATCGCCGTCGATCAGGTTCGTGACGAGCGCGCCGAGCGTGTCGTTGTCGCCGAACTTGATTTCGTCGGTCACGACCGTGTCGTTCTCGTTGATGATCGGCACCACGCCCAGACGCAGCAGCGTAAGCAACGTCGTGCGGGCATTCAGATAGCGTTCGCGATCGGCCAGATCGGCATGTGTGAGCAGAATCTGCGCCGTACGTACGCCGTGCTCGGCGAAACGGGTTTCGTACACCTGTGCGAGTCCCATCTGCCCCACGGCGGCAGCGGCCTGCAGTTCGTCGATGGCCTTCGGACGGCGCGCCCAACCCAGACGCTGCATTCCCTCGGCAATCGCGCCCGAACTCACGAGCACTACCTGCTTTGGTGGTCGTCCGTCGCCCCCGTGCCGCAGCGCAGCGATCTGCTGCGCCCAACGCGCAATGGCGACATCATCCAGCCCGCGACCGTCGTTGGTCACGAGACTGGAGCCCACTTTCACCACGAGCCGCTTGGCATCGGCGATGACCGAACGCATGGACCTGAACTCTCCGGAGGTATTGGGAAGACGGGGCTGCTGCGGGCGAGGAAGACATGGATGGCGCGGGGCGCCGGTCGTCGCTCAGTTGGCCGCTGCGGCCGGATCGCTGGCGCCTGCGCGATGGACGTTGTCCATGGCGCGACGGTGCCAGCGTTTGAGTGATACGGAGTTTACGCCTTTGGCGCGTCGTCCGTTGGGGTTTGTGGTGCTTCGGCAGCAGCAGGGGCAGCACTACCCGCGCGGAAACGCGGGTCGGCAGCCGCGTCTTCAATCGCTTCTTCGACGGCGCCACGTTGCTGATACAAATACTCCTGCACTTCCAGGCACAGCTTCTCGCAGCCTTCGCCGGTCAATGCGGAGATTTCGAACGTCGGACCCTCCCAGCCATAGCGCTTCTTGAAGTCCGCCACACGCTCGGCACGTTCTTCTTCCGGCAGCATGTCGACTTTGTTGAGCACCAGCCAGCGCGGCTTCTGGAACAACGTTTCGTCGTATTTCTGTAGCTCGAGAACGATGGCCTTGGCATCCGCCACCGGATCAACGCCCTCGTCGAACGGTGCGATATCCACGATGTGCAGCAACAGGCCGGTACGCTGCAAGTGACGCAGGAACTGGTGACCGAGGCCCGCCCCTTCGGCAGCGCCTTCGATCAGGCCGGGAATGTCAGCGATCACGAAGCTACGGCCCGGCGCAGTACGCACGACCCCCAGATTGGGGTGTAGCGTCGTGAACGGATAATCCGCAATCTTCGGACGCGCGTTCGACACCGAAGAGATGAACGTCGATTTGCCCGCATTGGGCATGCCGAGCAGGCCGACGTCCGCGAGCACTTTCAGCTCGAGCTGGAGCATACGGCGCTCACCGGGCTTGCCCGGCGTCGTCTGACGGGGTGCGCGGTTCGTGCTCGACTTGAAATGGATGTTACCCAGACCGCCCGCCCCCCCTTGCGCGAGGACAACTTCCTGGCCGTGTTCGGTCAGATCGGCGATGGTCTCGCCAGTGTCCATATCGGAGATGATGGTGCCGACCGGCATACGCAGGGTGATATCGTCACCGCCCTTGCCGTAGCAATCCGAACCGCGACCGCGCTCACCGTCCTTCGCCAGATGCTTTTTCGAATATCGGTAGTCGATCAGGGTGTTGATGTTGCGATCCGCCACGGCGAGCACGCTGCCGCCGCGACCGCCGTCGCCGCCGTCCGGTCCGCCGAACGGCACGAATTTCTCACGGCGCATCGATGCCGAGCCGTTGCCGCCGTCCCCGGCGATCACCTCGATTCGTGCTGCGTCAATGAATTTCATGTGGGTCCGCCCCGCTTAACGACCGTCCGCAGACGATCCAGAATACTGTTCACTGCCCCACGCCGGGCGCGACGGATGCGCTGCACACTGGCGGGACAAACAAAAAAGGCTCCGCATGAGAGCGGAGCCTTTTGGTGGCAAAAGGCTTAGCTTACGCTGCCGGCACCACGCTAACCACTTGCTTCTTCGCTGCGCCCTTGATGGCGAATTGCACGTGGCCGTCGGCCAGTGCAAACAGCGTGTGGTCCTTACCGATGCCGACGTTTTCGCCAGCATGCATACGAGTACCGCGTTGGCGAACGATGATGCCGCCAGCCAGGATTGCCTGACCGCCGTACACCTTCACGCCGAGGCGCTTCGACTCGGAATCGCGGCCGTTACGGGACGATCCGCCTGCTTTTTTGTGTGCCATGACTTAACTCCTTACCTAGCTCGATCGATTAGCCGTTGATGCTGTCGATGCGCAGCTCGGTGTAGTTTTGGCGATGGCCTTGACGCTTTTGGTAGTGCTTGCGACGGCGCATCTTGAAAATCTTCACCTTGGGGTGACGACCCTGGGCGATAACGGTAGCCTTGACGGAAGCCCCACTGACCAACGGCGCACCGAACTTAATCGATTCGCCCTCGCCAACGGCGAGAACCTGGTCGATGGTGATTTCAGCGCCAATGTCAGCCGGTATCTGTTCTACTTTGAGCTTTTCGCCAGCAGCAACCTTATATTGCTTACCGCCGGTTTTTATGACCGCGTACATTGTTGAACCTCACTCATAAACAAGAGAATTTCCGTGCAGACCGAGGGTCCCGAAAGGACACGACTTACCGGCCGATCGCACCGCTGCGGGCCGTCATACCGAAGTATTTTCGGACCCAGCGCAACGAATGCGCGCACGAAAACGGGGAATTATACAGACTTTCTCCTTTTGCGTCAAAGACTTCCGTGACGCCAGTCATTCCGCGGCTCTGGTGCCCGAAAGTGGCCGCACCCACTATATAATTTGGGGCGAATTTTTCCTCACCCGAGCCTTGTCTTGACTGCTTCGACTTCTTCCCAGAATGTACTGGCCGCCATCGCCGACGACATGCGTGCCGTCGACCAGCTTATCCGCCACCGGCTGGCCTCCGAGGTGGTCCTGATCAATCAGATCTCGGAGTACATCATCAATTCGGGCGGCAAACGGCTACGCCCGGCATTGCTGTTGCTGGTGTCCGGCGCGCTGGGCGTGAGCTCGCCAGCGCGCTTCGAGCTGGCCGCAGTCATCGAATTCATCCACACCTCAACGCTGCTGCACGACGATGTGGTCGACGAATCCGATCTGCGTCGCGGCAAGCAGACGGCCAATGCGCTGTTCGGTAACGCGGCGTCGGTCCTGGTCGGCGACTTTCTGTATTCGCGCTCCTTCGAAATGATGGTGAGCGTGGACAACATGCGCGTGATGCAGATTCTGGCGCGCGCCACCAACGTGATCGCCGAAGGCGAGGTGCTGCAACTGCTGAACATGCACGATCCCGATGTGGACGAGGCACGTTACCTGCAAGTGATCAAATACAAGACGGCCACGCTGTTCGAAGCGGCGACGCAACTCGCCGCCGTGCTCGCGAATGCGGATGCACAGACCGAAGCTGCCGTTCGTGAATATGGTGGGCGTCTGGGCACAGCCTTCCAGTTGATGGACGACTGGCTGGACTATGCCGGCGACACCGATGCCATGGGCAAGAACGCCGGTGATGATCTGCGCGAAGGCAAGCCGACGCTGCCGCTGATTCACGTGCTTCAGCACGGCACCGAAGCCGAACGTGCCCTCGTGCGCGAAGCGATCGAGAATGGCGGCACCGACAAGTTCGAACCGATCCTCGCAGCAATCACGCGCACAGGCGCACTCGACTACACGCTGGCACGCGCGAAAGAAGAAGCAGATGCAGCCGCTCAAATAATTTCTGCACTCCCCTCTTCCCATTACAAAAATAGCCTGCTAGAATTATGTTCTTACTCGATAGCGCGACGCACTTAGCGAAGTGGCAGTATCGAAGCGGGGTGTAGCTTAGCCTGGTAGAGCGCTACGTTCGGGACGTAGAGGCCGGAGGTTCGAATCCTCTCACCCCGACCAGGATTTACTTTGCTCATATGCAAAGCAAAAAAACCGACGGACATGTCCGTCGGTTTTTTTATTTCTGCCGCTATTTCTGCCGCCAAATTCCCTCGCCTCGCACTCAACGCTTGGGACTCCGGCCCATTACGGTCATCCTGCACCATCCGCCACGATGCCCTTACGTCGATCACGCATCGAGTCAGGCATCGAAACGGGCCCCCACATCCCCTCTGCTATAGTGGCGACTCATTGCCACCGCCGCGCTTCGCGCACCGAAAAGCTTGGACGCCTTGCCCTTATGGGCGCAGATTTGCGCCGTCGCCTTCCTGATCATCTGCTCGGGATTCTTTTCCATCTCGGAGACGAGCATGATGGCGCTCAACCGCCATCGCCTGAAGCATCTGGTGCGCATGAACGTCTCCGGCGCCCGATCGACGCAAGGCCTGCTCTCTCGCACAGAAGATCTGCTCTCGACGATTCTCGTCGGCAATAACGTCATCAATACCGTCGTGCCGGTACTCACCACGTCGATCGCGGTGCGCTACTTCGGCAACGACGCCGTCACGCTCTCCGTCGCCACCGCGATGATTGCGCTGCTCATCATCATCTTCGCGGAGATCGGCCCGAAGATTGTCGGCGCAACGTATCCGGAACGCATCGCCCTGTCGGTCAGCACGCCGCTCAAACCCATCGTCGTCGCGGCGACGCCGCTCGTGTGGGTACTCAATACATTCGTGCGCGGGATGCTGCGCGTGCTGCGCATCGATACGCGTCGCGCGGCGAGCGAGGCCCGGCTGACGACCGAAGAGTTGCGCACCATCGTGCTCGAAGCCGGCAACTACATGCCGACCAAGCCGCGTAGCGTGCTGCTCAACCTGCTCGATCTCGAGAACATCGCCGTCGACGACGTGATGGTGCCGCGCGCGCGCATCGAAGCGCTCGACATCTCGGCCCCGCTCGACACCATCCTCACGCAACTTGAGACCTGCTATCACAACAAGTTGCCGGTGTATGACGGCGACATCGATCGCATCATCGGCATCTTGCCGGTGCGTCGTACGTTGTCCGCGCTGCGTCATCCGGACGATCTTTCCGTCGATACGTTGCGTGCGCTGCTCGTCGATCCGTACTTCATTCCGAGCGACACGCCTGCGCTGCGTCAGTTGCAGTACTTCCAGGAGAATCAGCGCCGCGTGGGGCTGGTCGTCAACGAGTACGGCGAAGTCGAAGGGCTGGTAACGACCGAGGACATCATCGAGGAACTCATTGGCGAGTTCACGACGAGCGTGCCAGGCACCGGTGGCAGCCGCTCGGGCTGGACGTCCGACGGCGAGTGTCTGGTTGGCGGCGGCGTCGGTCTGCGAGACCTGAACCGCCGGCTCGGATTGCATCTGCCGACCGATGGGCCGAAGACACTTAATGGCCTCATTCTCGAAGTGCTGCGCGAGATTCCGGAAGCGGCCGTCAGCCTTGAAATCGAAGGCCTGCGTATGGAGATCGTTCAGATCGACAACCAGGCGATCAAAACGGTTCGGTTGTTCAAACCGGGGCCGCGCGCCGCCCATCACGACTGACGATTTGCGATCGCAGTGAATCGACGACGTCGTTCTCGATCACTGCCGGTCACACCCCTCCATTTTTCGGGTTATTCCGATTGAGCGATACCGGGGTTATGACGAGACTGAAGCTTCACGCAGCTCTCGCAGAACCCCGTCATGTCGCAATCCACCGCCCCACTCCCTGCCCCATCCGTTGATGGCACGTCGTCGGCAACGACGTCTCCCTTCGTCTCGACAACGTCATCTTCCGGCGCGCCTCGTGCGTCTCCCAGGGGCGAGACGCCACTGCAATGCCTTGAGCAAATCCTGAACGACGCGATTCGCGCAGGTGCTTCCGACGTTCATTTCGAACCGATGGCGCAACGCTTTCGCGTTCGGCTACGCATCCACGGTTACCTGCAAGAACACTGCGAGGTGCCGCTCGCGTGGCGCGACATGCTGGTGTCGCGACTGAAAGTCCTGGCGAATCTGGACATCGCACAAAAGCGATTGCCGCAAGATGGGCGCATGGTGTGGTGCGAAGCGGGAGAGCCGGTGGAGTGTCGCGTGAGTGCGCTGCCCACGCTCCACGGAGAAAAGCTCGTGGTGCGACTGCTTGACGGCGCCAAGGTGCCGCTGGCGCTGGAAGGCCTCGGCTACACGCCGAAGCAGTATCTCGCACTGACGCAGGCAATCTCGCGGCCGCACGGCATGATTCTGCTGACGGGGCCGACCGGCAGCGGCAAGACCGTCTCGCTGTACAGTTGCCTGCGACGGCTCAACGACGCATCACGCAATATCGTGACCATCGAAGACCCGGTGGAAATCCGTCTGCCGGGCATCACACAGGTCAATCTGAACGAACGCGCCGGACTCGACTTCGCGACCGCGCTGCGCGCCTTTCTCCGTCAGGATCCGGACGTCCTCGTCGTCGGTGAGATTCGCGACGCGCTAACGGCCCAGATTGCCGTACAGGCCGCACAGACCGGGCATCTGGTTTTCGCAACCGTGCATGCGAACGACGCACCGAGCACACTCGCGCGGCTCTTCGACCTTGGCGTTGCGCCGTTCAACCTCTCGTCGACGCTCCTGCTCATCAGCGCACAGCGCCTGCTCCGGCGAAGATGCCCTGCCGGCTGTGAACCTCGCGCAGCGGCAAGCGACATCGAGCGCAACAACCGATCGTGCATGCGCTGTCACGGCAGCGGCTTCGCCGGGCGCATCGGTGCCTTCCAGGTGATGCCGGTCAGTGCCACACAAGCCATCAACATCGCTCAGGCAAGTAGTCCTCACGAACTGGCGGCACAGGCGCAAAGCGAGGGGATCATGACGCTGCGCGAAGCCGGGCTGTGGCATGCGCAAACAGGAACCGTCAGCGAGGAGGATGTCGATGCGACGACTCCCGCCTGATGCTGCGGCACCGAATGTTTCTGCCGATGCGTTCCGGTTCGTGCATGAACAACTCACGCGAATGCACCCCGATGACGATCTCCGGCGACAGGTCTCGCTCCCTGCGTCACCGGATTGCGCTCATCCAAAGCGGTCTATGCATCGCCTTTCCCGGCGTCGAACGATCTCCCGAAACCATCGAATCGAGCGTGCCGAATGTCTCAATTGATGCCGCCACGTCGCTGGCACTGGCAGGGACGAGACGCCGACGGGCGCGCACAACGCGGCGATGTCGTCGCACACGGCGAAGCGGCTGCCCGACTCGCGATTAGGCAGCAGTACCCGCAGGTGACGATCACGCACCTGGGACCGGGACGCCGTCACGCGCCGGCGGCACGCACCCGGTCGTCCGATGCTACGGACTTCGTGCGTCGGCTGGCGACGCTGCTGGGTGCGGGCGTCCCGCTGACGGCTGCGCTCGACGTGTTGGCACGCGGCGCACACACGCGAGGCCTCAAGCGGCTGGCGTCCGGCATCGCACAGGACGTCGCGCTGGGTCATCCGTTGGCGCAAGCGATGGCGCGCGCCAGCCGACGCTTCGGCGGTGTCGATTCTCAGTTGATCGCCGCCGGCGAACTGAGCGGGCAGCTTGGCCAAACGTTGATGCGTCTGAGTGCCCATTACGATCACGCGCAAAGCGTGCGAAACAAACTACAACGCGCCCTTGCCTATCCGCTCACGGTACTGGTCGTGGCGGTGGCCGTCGTGATCGCGTTGCTGCAATGGGTGATTCCGGAATTCGAGCGCCTGTTCGCCAGTGCCGCCGGCGGGGGCTTGCCGTTGCCACCGCTGACTCGCGCGCTGATCGATCTTTCACGCGCGTCGCTGACGAGCGGCCCGTGGATACTGGCCTGCACTGGCGCAGCGGGTCTAGCCATCGCCGCCACGCTTCGGAGAAGCCTGCGTATGCGACGCCAGCGAGACCGTCTGATACTGCGGTTGCCGGGGGTGGGCAACATCGTGCGGATGATGAGCGCCGCCCGATGGGCGAGAACACTGGGCACGCTGCTTGACGCCGGTGTCGCGTTGCCGGATGCCATGGACGCCGCGGCAAGCGCCTGCGGCAACCTCGTCATGCAGGAAGCCGCACATGCGGTGCACCGGCAGGTCACTCGGGGAGCGCGTCTGGCAACGTCGCTCGAAGCCGATGGGCACTGGCCGCTGGCCGTGGCACAACTGGCCGTCATCGGGGAGGAATCGGGTACACTCGGGCGCATGCTCAACCAGGCCGCCGGCCTGCTCGACGAGGAAGCTTCGCAGGCGCTGGTCAGTACCTGCGCGACGCTCGAACCCATGATGATTACGTTTCTCGGCCTGCTGATCGGCGGTATGGTCCTCGCGATGTATCTGCCGATGTTCCAACTCGGATACGGTGTCGCATGAACGCGCTCGATGGCTACGCTGAATTCCTTCTCGTCGACTGGCTCGCGCAACTGGCCCCTCACTGGCGTCTCGCGCTATTCGCCATCACCGGCATGCTTGCCGGGTTAATGCTCGACGTCGTCGTGCGACGCGTGCCGGCGGCGATCGAACGCGCCTGGCTCGAAGAGCTTCAGGCCGCCGAGGCGTCGGAGTCCCTATCACCGGCAGCACCGGCGACACAAGCACCTCACGCCACGCTCCAGACGACGCCGATAGCGCTCTCGCCTGCCGCCACCCTGTCGGGCATCAGTGCGACCGACCTGCCCATATTGGCGACGGACGCGCCGCCGCCACGTCGCTGGCAACTCGCGTTGCTCACCGGCACACTCAGCATCGCCATCTCATGGCGGTTCGGTCCGACATGGCAAAGCGTGGGCGCGCTCGGTCTTGTCTGGACGCTCATCGCGCTCGCGTACATCGATCACGACACGCAACTGTTGCCCGACATCTTGACGCTGCCGCTGCTGTGGGCCGGCCTGCTCTGCAACCTCGGCCACTGGTTCGCTGCGCTGCCTGCCGCCGTCATCGGTGCGGCAGCCGGGTACATGAGCCTGTGGGCGATGTATTGGGTCTATTGGTGGATACGTCGTCGCGAGGGCATGGGTTTCGGCGACTTCAAGCTTTATGCGGCGTTGGGTGCCTGGTTCGGCTGGACGGCGCTGCCTCAGATTCTGCTCGTCGCATGCGTCCTTGCCATCGTGGTTGCCGGCAGTGCGTGGCTGACGGGGCGCCTGCGCAGCGATCAAATGTTTCCTTTCGGCGCGTTTCTCGCCGCCGCAGGTATCGTCACGCTCTTCGGCGGCGACGGCCTGATGCTCTGGATCGGAGGAACTCCATGACTTACGCCATCGGCCTGACCGGCGGCATCGGTAGCGGCAAGACGACCGTCGCCAATCTGTTTGCCACGCACGGCATCGCCATCATCGACACCGATGCCATTGCGCACAGCATTACTGCACCGGGGGGCGCGGCCATGCCCGCTATACGGCGCGAGTTCGGCGACGCCTTCGTGGCGCCGGACGGCTCGCTCGACCGGGCACGGATGCGCGAAGCCGTCTTCACGGACGACGCCGCGAAAGCGCGTTTGGAGGCAATTACCCATCCGTTGATCCGCACGGAATGCGAGCGCGCTGCGGCCGAAGCCCAGGGGCCCTATCTGATTTTCGTCGTACCGCTGCTGGTTGAATCCGGCACCTGGCGCGAGCGTGTGCAGCGGATATTGGTCGTCGACTGCACGCAGGAGACGCAGATCGCGCGTGTCATGGCCCGAAACCGGTTCACGCGTGAGCAGGTGCAGGCGATCATGGCGCGTCAGGCCTCGCGCGCCCAGCGGCTTGCCGTGGCGGACGACGTGATCGACAACGATGTGCAGCACGCCCCGCTCGCGCCACAAGTCGACCGTTTGCACGCCACCTATCTCCAGTTGGCGACGCGCACGGGAGGCGAATGAGCGCCCGCTCGCGTTGCCACCCGACAGATTCCCGCATTAGAATGTCGCCATTACGCTGAAAAGCGCCAACTTTTGGGCCAACGCGCTTGATCCTGTACGAATATCCGCTCAACGAACGCATTCGCACGCTGCTTCGGCTAGAAGAGCTGTTCGGGCGCTTTGCCTTTTTCGTGGGACAGGATCAGCCGCTCGATCATCATGCGGCCCTGATCACGATGTTCGAGATTGCCGACATCGCGGGTCGCACCGATCTGAAGAACGAGCTGGTCAAGGAACTCGACCGCCAACGTCAGACGCTCCAGACCTATCGCGGCAATCCCGATATCGCCTCCGACGCGCTCGAACAATTCATCGGCGAAGTCGAGCTGGCCATCGCGAACCTCAATCAGATTCCCGGCAAACCCGGTCAGCACCTGAACGACAATGAATGGCTCGCAAGCATTCGCAGCCGCTCGGTGATTCCCGGGGGTACCTGCCGTTTCGATCTGCCGTCGTATTACGCCTGGCGTCATAACGACGCCGAGCAGCGTCGTCACGATATCGATAAGTGGATCGGTCCGCTGTTCCCGATTCGCGACGCCATCGCGATCGTGCTCGGGCTGGCACGCGAGTCCGGCCATGCCAGCAAGGCGATGGCACAACAGGGCAGCTACCAGCAGATGCTCACCGGGCGCGTGTATCAACTGATGCAGGTGCGTGTCGCGGCGGACCTCCGCGTGATTCCGGAAGCGAGCGCCAACAAGTACATGCTGTGGGTACGCTTCACGACGCAGGACGGGGATCTGAAGCCGCGTCCGGTCGACAGCGATGTCCCGTTCCTGCTCACCCTCTGCAATCTGTAAGACCATGACGAGCGTCGTCAACTGTCCGACCTGCGGCAAGAAAGTTGCCTGGGAGCCGAAGTCCAAATTCCGTCCGTTCTGCTCGGAGCGCTGCAAGCAAATCGACATGGGCGCTTGGGCCGCAGAGAAGTACACGATCCCGGCCGAATCGCCGGAAGATCCGTCTCAGGAATCGCCGCTCGATCCCACGCAACGCTGATCGACGCATCGAAGTCCCAAAGTCCCGAAGTACCGATCGAACGCTTTACGCGATGCCGGGCCGACAGACGGCGACGGCGCCGAACAATCCATCGTCAGTGACATCAGGCTCGGATCCCGTCGAGCCGGAAAAACAAAAATGCCGCTTCGGTATGCATCGAAGCGGCATTTTTCATGCGCTCGCCAAATATCAGCGCTCGCAGCGTGCTCTCGTCAGGGGCGCGCGGCCAACTCCTCGGCAAGCCACGTCAACGGGGGCAGCGCCGCCGGCAGCAACGGCTCGACGCTCACCGGCGGGTGCTCCCACGCCAGCGCCTGACCTTCCTTGCCATGCGGCTCGCCCTGCCATGCCGTCACCTTGCAGAAATGCAGACGGACGTAGGCGTGCGGATAATCGTGCTCCAGCACACGCCACGGTGCGCAGCGCTCGACCGTCACGCCCAGTTCCTCGTGCAGCTCGCGCGCCAGCGCCGCCGCCACCGACTCACCGGCCTCCAGCTTCCCGCCCGGAAACTCCCAGTAGCCGGCGTACGGCTTACCCGCAGGACGCTGGCCGAGCAGCACCGCGCCGTCCGGGCGCACCATCACACCCACGGCCACTTCCGTGACGGGACGCCCATCCGGCGCCATTCGATTCGAGTCTGTCATATCACTACACACCTACGGAATTTCCCACTCGGACGGATGGCACCCGGGCCGCGCCATCGCGCCCCGAACGCCACACCATCCCTATCGTTACGACGTCTGCGACGACGCCCCACGCTGCTTGCCGGCCCAGTCGCGAGCAAACTGGAACGCGACCCGGCCCGAGCGCGACCCCCGCTCCAACGCCCAGATCAGCGCTTCCTGACGCGCGCTCTCCGTCTGGTCCGCCGGCACGCCGAAGTGCTGCAACCAGTGGCTGACGATCGTCAGGTAATCGTCCTGCTTGAACGGATAGAAGCTCACCCACAGCCCGAAGCGCTCGGACAGGGAGATCTTCTCTTCGATCACTTCGCCCGGATGAATCTCACCGTCTTCGGTGTGGCGATAGCTCTCGTTGTCCTTCATGTACTCGGGCAACAGGTGACGACGGTTGGACGTCGCATAGATCAGCACGTTGTCCGACTGCGCGGCCACCGAACCGTCGAGCGCAACCTTGAGCGCCTTGTAACCCGACTCGCCGTCCTCGAACGACAGGTCGTCGCAGAACACGACGAAGCGCTCCGGGCGCTGCGAGATCAGATCGACGATGTCGCCCAGATCGGTCAGATCGTCCTTGTCGACTTCAATGAGACGCAGTCCTTCCGACGCGTACTGATTCAGGCATGCCTTGATCAGCGACGACTTGCCGGTACCGCGCGCGCCGGTGAGCAGCACATTGTTGGCCGGCTCGCCACGCACGAACTGACGCGTGTTCTGCTCGATCAGCGCCTTCTGGCGCTCGATGTTCTGAAGGTCGCCCAGCGTAATGTTGGAGACGTGCGCGACCGGTTGCAGGAAACCGCGTCCCTGCTTCTTGCGCCAGCGGAACGCCGTCGCGACGCTCCAGTCGATTTCGGGGGCAGCCGGGGGCAGCATCGCCTCCAGCCGGGCCAGCACGCCTTCAGCGCGCGTCAGGAACTGTTCCAGTTTGTCCATTGCTTCGAAATCCCCGCGCCGCTATCGGGCGCTCGTGTCGATGCTTCGAGGTGTTGTCGTTTCCCTTCGCTGTGCGCCCCGGTGCTTTTGCCACCGGCTGGCGATGCGCCCGATATCGATATGCCTGTGCCATCGGGCACCCACGTCTACCGGCGCAGGGTGGATGCCGGTCAGACATCCGTCGCTGCGCCGACGGCCCTTCGCATCCGGTGGGATGCTCACTCGATCCGGGCCGCCGCGTCGGGTCTCAGGAACGGTAATCCGCGTTGATGCTCACGTAGTCGTGCGAGAGATCGCACGTCCACAGCGTTGCTGCCGCGTCGCCGCGACCGAGCACCACGCGTACCGTAATTTCGCTTTGCTTCATTACGCGCTGACCGTCTTCCTCACGATAGTCGGCATTGCGGCCGCCAGCGCGGGCGACCAGCACGTCGTCCAGATAGAGGTCGATCTTGCTGACGTCGAGATCGTTCACGCCCGCATAGCCGATGGCGGCCAGAATGCGGCCCAGATTCGGATCGGACGCGAAAAACGCCGTCTTCACCAGCGGCGAATGGCCGATGGCGTACGCGATCTGGCGGCACTCGGCCACGTCACGGCCACCTTCGACCGTCACGGTGATGAACTTGGTCGCGCCCTCGCCATCGCGCACGATAAGCTGCGCCAACTCCTGCGAGATCGACAGCAACGCATCGCGGAAAGCGGCAAACGCCGGGGTGTCGGTGCTCGCAATTTCCGGCAGTTCGGTCTGGCCCGTGGCTGCCACGATGAACGAGTCGTTGGTCGACGTATCGCCATCGATGGTGATGGCATTGAACGAGCGGTCCGCAACGTACTTCACCAGTGCGTCGAGCACCGGTTGCGCCACGCGGGCATTGGTGCCGACGAAGCCGAGCATGGTCGCCATATTCGGCTTGATCATGCCCGCACCCTTGCTAATGCCGGTGAGCACGATCGTCTGACCATCGATCACGAGCTGACGCGAGGCCGCCTTCGGCAGCGTGTCGGTCGTCATGATCGACTGCGCGGCTTCGAACCAATGGGCGGGCGCCAGATTGCCAATGGCCTGCGGCAGACCGGCGACCAGGCGATCGACCGGCAGCGGTTCGAGAATCACGCCCGTCGAGAACGGCAGGATCTGGTTGGACGAGACGGACAGCAGCTTGGCCAGCGCATCGCACGTCGCGCGCGTGGCGAGCATGCCCGGTTCACCGGTGCCGGCGTTGGCGTTACCCGTGTTGACGACGAGTGCGCGAATGCCGGCCTTGGCCGCCAGATGCTCCTTGCACACCGTGACCGGCGCGGCGCAGAAGCGGTTCGTCGTGAACACGCCCGATACCGTGCTACCGGCGGCCAGTCGCATGACCAGCACGTCCTTGCGGTTCGGTTTGCGGATATTGGCTTCCGCCCAGCCCAGTTCCACGCCCGGGACGGCATGCAGTTGGGAGGCTTCGATCGAGGGGAAATTGACGGCCATGAGGGTTCGCCCGCGAGAGGTAAGGGTTGCAGCTCCCGCCCTGGCGATGTCGGCACGACAGCCCGCCGGGGCGGCGGTTGATCGGTGCGGCCGGTTCGACTGGATTGCAAAATGTCGTGAAACGCTGCAAAACGCTTCGAAAACCGGCGCTATAAACGACGCGGCGCCGATCATAAGTCGGCGCCGCATCGATCACTTCACATCTTAAGACAGTTTGCCGTGGCAGTGCTTGAATTTCTTGCCACTGCCGCACGGGCACGGGTCGTTACGTCCGACCTTCGGCAGGAAGTCGCCGCCTGCGGCACCGGCAGCTGCCGCAGCCTGCCCGAGCGCCGCGACCACCGGGCGACCGGCGTCCTCGTCGACCTCGCCTTCGCCGCCCACAGTTTCCAGCTCATCGTGCTTGAACTCGATGTTGACCAGACCGCCGGCGTTGTCGTCGAGCGATTCCGTCGCCTGCTCAAGCTCCTCCTGCGACTGGATGCGCACGTTCATGATGACGCGCGTGACTTCCAGCTTGATGGTCTCAAGCAACTGCGCGAACAGTTCGAACGCTTCGCGCTTGTATTCCTGCTTCGGATTCTTCTGTGCGTAGCCGCGCAGATGGATACCCTGACGCAGGTGATCCAGCGCCGCCAGATGCTCGCGCCAGTTCGAATCCACGCTTTGCAGCATGACCGAGCGCTCGAAACCGGAGAACGACTCGCGTCCGACCAGCTCGACCTTCGCGTTGTACGACGCTTCGGCCGCGTCCATCACTTCCTTGAGGATGTCCTCGTCGTCGATCTCTTCCGTGCCTTCGATGCGCGATTGCAGCGGCAGGTCGAGCTGCCATTCTTCGCGCAGCGTCGTCTCCAGCCCCTTCAGATCCCACTGCTCTTCCACCGTACCGGCCGGCACGTAGTTGCGCACGATATCTTCGAACACGCTTTGACGCATGCCCGCGATCGTTTCCGAGACGTCCTGCGCTTCGAGCAGTTCGTTACGTTGCTGATAGATCACCTTGCGCTGATCGTTGGCAACGTCGTCGTACTCCAGCAGTTGCTTACGCACGTCGAAGTTACGGGCTTCGACCTTGCGCTGCGCCGACTCGATCGAGCGCGTGACGATACCGGCTTCGATGGCTTCGCCTTCCGGCATCTTCAGGCGATCCATGATCGCGCGAACGCGGTCGCCCGCGAAAATGCGCAGCAGCGGATCTTCCAGCGACAGATAGAAGCGCGACGAACCCGGATCGCCCTGACGGCCCGAACGGCCGCGCAACTGGTTGTCGATACGACGCGACTCGTGACGCTCGGTGCCGATGATGTGCAGACCGCCAGCGGTCTTCACCTGCTCGTGCAGCCCTTGCCACTCGTCCTGCAATTGCTTGATGCGCGCTTCCTTGTCGGCCTCGGCCAGCGACTCGTCGGCTTCGATGAAGCTCGATTGCTTCTCGACGTTGCCGCCCAGCACGATGTCGGTACCGCGACCGGCCATGTTGGTCGCGATGGTGATCACGCCCGGACGACCGGCCTGCGCCACGATCTCGGCTTCGCGCTGGTGCTGCTTGGCGTTGAGCACCTGGTGCGGCAGCTTTTCGCGCGTGAGCAGTTGCGAAAGATATTCGGACGTTTCGATCGAGGTCGTGCCCACCAGCACCGGCTGGCCACGCTCCACGCATTCGCGGATGTCCTTGATGACGGCGTCGTACTTTTCCTTGGCCGTCTTGTAGATCTGATCCTGACGGTCGATGCGCTTGGGCACACGGTTCGTCGGGATCACCACCGTCTCGAGACGGTAGATTTCGTTGAATTCGAACGCTTCGGTATCTGCCGTACCCGTCATGCCCGAGAGCTTGGCGTACATACGGAAGTAGTTCTGGAACGTGATCGAGGCGAGCGTCTGGTTCTCGTGCTGGATCTTGACGTGTTCCTTCGCTTCCACGGCCTGATGCAGGCCTTCGGACCAGCGACGGCCGGCCATCAGACGACCGGTGAATTCGTCGACGATCACGATCTCGTCGTTCTGCACCACGTAGTGCTGGTCCTTGTGGAACAGCGTGTGCGCGCGCAGTGCGGCGTACACGTGGTGCATCAGCGTGATGTTCTGCGGAGCGTAGAGGCTGTCGCCCTCGGCGATCATGCCCCACTCGGCGAGCAGTTGCTCGGCCTTCTCGTGGCCGCGCTCGGTCAGGAAGACCTGACGGCCCTTCTCGTCGAGCGTGTAGTCGCCCGGCACTTCGACACCCGTCCCGTCGGCCTTCTCTTCACCGATCTGACGCTCCAGCATCGCCGGCAGGCGATCCATCTTCACGTACAGCTCTGTGTGATCTTCGGCCTGACCCGAGATGATCAGCGGCGTACGCGCTTCGTCGATCAGGATCGAGTCCACTTCGTCGACGATGGCGTAGTTGAGCGTGCGTTGTACCCGCTGATCGGTCTCGTAGACCATGTTGTCACGCAGGTAGTCGAAGCCGAACTCGTTGTTCGTACCGTACGTGATGTCCGCGGCGTAGGCAGACTGCTTCTGGTCATGCGGCATCTGCGACAGGTTGATACCCACCGACAGGCCGAGGAAGTTGTACAGCCGCGCCATCCACTCGGCGTCGCGTTGCGCCAGGTAATCGTTGACGGTCACGACGTGCACGCCCTTGCCCGAGAGCGCGTTCAGATAGGCGGGCAGCGTGGCGACGAGCGTCTTGCCCTCGCCCGTGCGCATTTCGGCGATCTTGCCGTAGTGCAGCACCATACCGCCGATGAGCTGAACGTCGAAGTGGCGCATCTTGAGCACGCGCTTGCCCGCCTCACGGCAGACGGCAAAGGCTTCGACGAGCAACGAATCCACGCTCGCCCCCTGGGCGATACGTTGCTTGAATTCCTCGGTCTTGCCGCGCAGTTGCTCATCGCTCAGCTGGGCGATCTGCGGCTCGAGGGCGTTGATCGCCGCGACGGTTTTCTGGTACTGCTTGATGAGCCGCTGGTTGCGGCTGCCAAATACTTTTTTAAGAAGACCGGGAATCATCGGATCACTGGTTAGGGCGGCAAATGTCGTTCGCAATCGCGCGGTCGGTCGACGGACGAATCCCTCACCCCGGAGCCGTGCCCCATGAGTGACGATCCGCCCGCGGCGTCTGCGCGCTGCGGGTCACCGTGTTTGGCACTCTGGCCGCACGCCGGTTCGATACCTGTACTGAAAAAAGGATTCTAGCATGCTGTCGTGGCACGCCCCGGCGGTGCCCGACCTCGACAAACCGGTGTTTTCGGAAGCCAGTGGGAGGCGACGCCCGATCGCGGGGTAAAATATGCGGCGACCTCTGTCTCATCATATGAAACGACCCAAAGCGCCCCGCGTTGCCCGCCCTCTGACCGACCTGCTGTCCGCATCCGACGGCGCCGGTTCGCTGCTGGTCGCCGCCGAACAACTCGGACGGCTGGAGCGCGACGTCCATGCACTGTTGCCCGCCGCACTTTCCAGCAGTGTCAGGCTTGCGCCGCCGCGCGAAGGGGCACTGGTCTTTCTCGTGTCAAACAATGCGCTCGCCGCCCGCCTGCGTCAGCAGACCCCATCGCTGATCGAGGGGCTCGCCACGCGCGGATGGCTCATCCGGACTATCAGGATTCGCGTGAGCATTGCCGCGCCTGAGCCACAGAAGCCGCCCAAGGAGGCGCATCTGTCCCGACAGGGGCTCGTGAGCCTGCGTGATCTGCGCGATTCGCTGGAGCCATCCCCACTTCGCGACGCCCTCGCCCGCCTCGTCGCGCGCCACTCTTACGGCGGTACGCGCAAGCCCTGATCCCCGGATCGCGCCATCCATTGCTGACGCCGGTCTCATCCGGCGGATCATCGAAGACGATGACCGGCACTGTCCGCGAACGCCGATTTAACGTCGATATCGCCGAACCGCTTTTCCGGACGCCGATATCTCTCGTGCGTCAAATAAAAAAGCGCCGGATGACCGGCGCTTTCTTTTTGTTACATCCGCGTCGCCTTCGATCAGGCGTTCCGCAGCATTTGCGTAACTTACGCGAACTGCGTCTGCGGTTCGAACTGGAAGCCGCGCGGTGCGTCTTCCGCACGCTCGAACGTCACGATTTCGTAGGCTTCCTGTGCGAGCAGCTCGCGCAGCAACTGGTTGTTCAGACCGTGCCCCGACTTGTAAGCCGTGTAGGATGCCAGCAACGAGTGCCCGATGACGTACAGATCGCCGATGGCGTCGAGCATCTTGTGTTTCACGAACTCGTCGTCGTAGCGCAGGCCGTCGTTATTCAGAATGCGGTACTCGTCGAGCACGATCGCATTGTCCATGCTGCCGCCGCGCGCCAGCCCCAGCTCACGCAGCATTTCGACTTCGTGAGCGAAACCGAACGTACGCGCCCGCGCAATTTCCTTCGCGTAGGACGTATCGGCGAAATCGATCTCGAGCGCCTGGCCCGTGCGATCGACCGCCGGATGACGGAAGTCGATGGTGAACTTGAGCTTGAAGCCGTCGTACGGCTCGAGACGCGCCAGCTTGTCGCCGTCGCGAATCTCGACAGGCTTCGTCACACGGATGAATTTCTTGGCCGCAGGCTGCTCTTCGATGCCTGCCGACTGGATCAGGAAGACGAACGTCGCTGCGCTGCCGTCCATGATCGGAATCTCTTCGGCCGTCACGTCGACATACAGATTGTCGATACCCAGCCCTGCGCATGCCGACATCAGGTGTTCCACCGTGGACACCCGCGCACCATCCTTTTGCAACACCGACGCGAGACGCGTGTCGCCGATCGCCATCGCCGACGCCGGAATCTCCACAGGAGGATTCAGATCGGTACGGCAGAAGACGATGCCCGTGTCGGGCGGCGCCGGACGCAGCGACAACTCGACCTTGCGACCGGAGTGCAAGCCGATGCCGACTGTCTTGGCGATGGATTTGAGTGTGCGCTGCTTAAGCATGCTATTTATTAAAACTATCAGACGCTAGGGATCATAGATCGAATTATATCAGATCGGCGCCTTCATCGCTGTGCCACAAACACAACGCTTCGTTACTAAACATTCCGGATGTTGCCCCATCGGTCTGTCTCCGCCTATACCGCGATACGAAATAACCTATTCGCGAAAAAAGCATTTTCCATCTTAGACGTCAGGCCAGAGACCTGCGCGTCGAATCTTGTTCGGGGCACCCCGGCCGCCGCGACGGAGGCAAGCCGCAGCAGTCGGGGGGACAGATCCGCGAGACCGGGTCCGGGATCACGAACGCTTACCCGTAGCGCCCGTCATCTGTGATGCATCAATACCTCTTGCGACTCTGGTTGTCGCAGCCACAAGGCATCTACGCACATCACAACCTTGCCGTATCGTCGTTCCGGACTCGTACCGAGGCGCGCCTTCCCCACGCCACAAGGCATGGTAGGGGGAGCGACGGCGAATCCTCACGACGACCTGCGTAGGTCTCGCGATTCCCAAGGTGCAGCGGCGCCGAGCACTGGCACTCGGCCCGCGCAACCCTGTCAGTCGGCTTGCTTGCGCAGGAAGGCCGGAATGTCGTACGTGTCGACACCCTTTTCCTGCAACGCGGCAACGTGCGAAGCTGCGGTCTCGCGCGTGCTGCGCCACACGGCCGGCGTATCGAGCGCGCCGTAGTCCGTACCGGCGGCCTGACCGACGTTCGGCACGTGACCGGTCGCGATCGGCATGTTGTCGGTACCGGTCTTGAGCAGCGTCATCGGTGCAGCAGCCTTCTTGGCCACAGCACGGCCGAGGCCCGTTGCCACGACGGTCACGCGCAGTGCATCGCCCATATTGTCGTCGTAGACGGCACCGAAAATCACGGTCGCGTCTTCGGCGGCGTAGCTCTTGATGGTGTTCATCACTTCACGCGTTTCCGACAGACGCAGCGAACGCGATGACGTGATGTTGACCAGCACGCCACGTGCGCCCGACAGGTCCACGCCTTCGAGCAGCGGGCTTGCCACGGCTTGCTCTGCGGCCAGGCGCGCACGATCGACACCCGCCACCGTGGCCGTACCCATCATCGCCTTGCCCTGCTCGCCCATCACCGTCTTCACGTCTTCAAAGTCGACGTTCACGAGACCGTCGACGTTGATGATTTCGGCGATGCCGGCCACAGCGTTATGCAGCACGTCGTCGGCGCACTGGAAGCACTTGTCCATTTCCGCATCGTCGCCCATGACTTCGAACAGCTTGTCATTGAGCACGACGATCAGCGAATCGACGTTGTCTTCCAGTTCCTGCGCGCCCGTTTCGGCCACACGCATACGCTTGCCGCCTTCGAACTCGAACGGCTTCGACACCACGCCGACGGTCAGAATGCCCATTTCCTTGGCGATCTGCGCCACGATCGGTGCTGCGCCCGTGCCCGTACCGCCCCCCATGCCGGCGGTAATGAACACCATGTGCGCGCCACGCAGGGCGTCGGTCACGCGCTCACGCGCTTCATCAGCGGCAGCACGGCCCATTTCCGGCTTCGCACCAGCACCCAGACCGGTCTTGCCGAGCTGGATGTTCACGCTGGCCTGCGAGCGGGCCAGGGCCTGAGCGTCGGTGTTCATGGCGATGAATTCCACGCCTTGCACACCACGGTTGATCATGTGCTGGACAGCATTGCCGCCAGCGCCACCAACACCCACCACCTTGATGATGGTGCCGTTGGTTTCCGTTTCCAACATTTCAAAGTTCATAGCGCCTCCAGTGAATTAAAAGCAGATCCGGTACTGCGGGTCACATGCGGCTCGGGTAAGCCGCGCATGTTTTCAACACCAGATCCACACCCCTCAAAAACTCATCAAAACGACTTTTCAAAACCACGTCAGAAATTGCTGAAGAACCAGTCGCGCATACGCGTCCAGACCTGATTCGCCTGTCCCGACTGCACGGCGACCTTACGGCCGCGCATGCGCTGGGAACGTCCTTCGAGCAGCAGCCCCATCGCCGTGGCGTAGCGCGGGCTGCGCACCACGTCGGCAAGACCGCCTGCGTACTCCGGCACACCGATGCGCACCGGCTTGAGGAAGATGTCCTCCCCCAGCTCGACCATGCCCGGCATCATTGCCGCGCCGCCGGTGAGCACGATGCCCGAGGACAGCAACTCTTCGTATCCCGACTCGCGCACCACCTGCTGCACGAGCGAGAACAATTCTTCGACGCGCGGCTCGATCACCGCCGCCAGCGCCTGACGCGACAACGTGCGCGGACCGCGCTCGCCGAGTCCCGGCACTTCGATCATTTCGTCCGGATCGGCCAGTGACTGCTTGGCGATACCGTGCTGAATCTTGATGTCCTCGGCGTCCGGCGTCGGCGTGCGAACCGCCATGGCGATGTCGCTCGTGATCTGGTCGCCCGCGATCGGAATCACGGCCGTATGACGGATCGCCCCTTCGCTGAAGATCGCGATATCGGTCGTGCCGCCGCCGATGTCGATCAGCACCACGCCCAGTTCCTTCTCGTCTTCCGTGAGTACCGCGATGCTCGACGCGAGCGGTTGCAGGATCAGATCGTTCACTTCGAGGCCACAACGGCGCACGCACTTCACGATGTTCTGCGCAGCCGACACGGCGCCGGTCACGATATGCACCTTCACTTCGAGACGGATGCCGCTCATGCCGATCGGCTCGCGCACATCTTCCTGACCGTCGATGATGAATTCCTGCGTGAGGATATGCAGCACCTGCTGGTCGGTCGGGATGTTGATCGCCTTGGCCGTCTCGATGACGCGCGCCACATCGGCCTGCGTCACTTCCTTGTCCTTGATCGCCACCATGCCGCTCGAATTGAAGCTGCGGATATGGCTGCCGGCGATCCCGGTGAAGACGTTGGTGATCTTGCAGTCGGCCATCAGCTCGGCTTCTTCGAGTGCACGCTGAATGGACTGCACCGTGGCCTCGATGTTCACCACGACGCCCTTTTTCAGGCCGCGCGATTCACTCTGGCCGAGGCCGATCACTTCATAGCGGCCTTCAGGGCGCAGCTCGGCCACCACCGCCACGACTTTCGACGTGCCGATATCGAGGGCGACCAACAGATCCTTGTAATCTTTGCTCATAGCGTGTGTAAGTCCTGAAGTCTCACTGGCTTCGCTTTACCGGCGCGGCAGGTTTCGCTGCCGGCTTCTGCGAATCCCGCTTTTGCACGGGTGTCGCGGCAAGCTTCTTGGCCTGTTCTTCGCTCAAGAAACGCATGCCCGCGGCACGCACTGCAAAACCGTTCGGGTACCGCAGATCGGCATACTCGATCTGATTCCCCCAGCGTGCCGCTACCTGCGGATACGCCTGTACGAAGCGCCGGCTGCGCGTGGCGAGGGTCTCGGGGTTTCGTTCCCGTCCCAGCGCCAGTTGCACGCCCCCTGCGAGTCGCACGCCCCAGGCGTAACGATTCGACAGCGTGACCGCCTCGGGTTTCATATTCAGCGGCGCGAACCACTTCACGAAGTCGTAGTACCGCGCCGTTACATCCTTCTCGCTGCCCGGCGGCCCCGCGAACTCCGGCAGCTTGCCCTCGTCCTCGGCTTCCGCCAGGTTGGCGGCGAACAGCTCGCCGTCCACACTCACCAGACGGCCGTCGTTCCACGTGGCCAGCGGCTTGTATTCCTCGATCGTCACGGCGAGCTGGTTCGGCCAGACCCGGCGCACGCTCGCATGACGCACCCAGGGCACCGCCTCGAACGCCGCTCGCGTGGCATCCAGATCGATCGTGAAGAAGTTGCCCTTCAGTCGCGAGACCGCATTCGCGCGCAAGGTCGGACCGTTGATGTGCGACACATCCCCATCGATCTGAATGGCCTTGAGCGTGAAGATCGGACGCTGAATCAGCCAATGACCGCCCGCCGCGAGCGCCGCCAGCACGACGAGTGCGACGAGCGCACTCGCGATGGCGTTGAGCAGGCGTACGTTGTGCCACATGGCGATTTGCTTTCCGTATCAGGGCGTTCTTCAACGCGTTCAATGTTGTGCTCGGTTTATTTACTCGGGCTTCCACTGCGCGTTCGGATGCAGATCGAGCGTCGCAGTTGCCAGAATTTCAACCACCAGGTCTTCGTACGACAGGCCCGCCGCACGCGCCGAAATCGGCACCAGCGAGTGACCGGTCATGCCCGGCGAGGTATTGATCTCCAACAGGTACGGCTTGTTGTCGCGCTTGCGCAGCATCACGTCGGCGCGGGCCCAGCCGCGGCAGCCCAGCACGAGATAGGCGCGCAGCACGAGGCGCTGCACTTCCTCCTGAAGGGACACCGACAACGGCGGCGGGCATTCGTAGCGCGTGTCGTCCTTGAAATACTTGTTCTGGTAGTCGTAGTTCGCGTCCGGCGCGACGATACGGATCACCGGCAACGAACGGGCGGCATTCGCGCCCTTGGTGCCCATACCGAGCACCGGCACGGTCAGTTCGTCGCCATCGATGAACTCTTCGGCGAGCACGTCCGGATCGAGCGCTACCGCCTTCTCGAACGCCGCCTTCAGTTGCGACGCTTCCGTGACCTTCGTCAGACCGATGGTCGAGCCTTCGCGCGACGGCTTGACGATGAGCGGCAGACCGAGATCGCGCGCGACGGCGTCGAAATCAGTGTCGGCGTGCAGCATCGTGAAGCGCGGCGTCGGCAGCCCTTCGTTGATCCAGATGCGCTTGGTCATCTCCTTGTCCATCGCCAGCGCGGAAGCCAACACGCCACTGCCGGTGTAAGGAATGCCCAGATGCTCCAGCGCGCCTTGCATCGTGCCGTCTTCGCCATAACGGCCATGCAGCGCGATGAACACGCGATCGAACTTCTGTGCGGCAAGCGCCGCGAGGTCGTGCATGCCGGTATCGAACGCGTGTGCGTCCACGCCGCGCGAGCGCAGCGCGTCGAGCACGCCGTTGCCCGAAATCAGCGAGATCTGACGCTCGGCCGAGCGCCCGCCCATCAGGACGCCAACCTTGCCGAAACGTTTCGGATCGAAAGCACTCACGTCAAACTCCTTGCTGAACTTGCAACTTGCCGGGCACCGCGCCGATGGAACCGGCACCCATGGTGATCACAACGTCACCCGCACGGGCGACTTGCAGAATGGCGTCGGGCAATTGCGCGACGTCTTCCACGAAAACCGGTTCGACCTTGCCGGCCACGCGCAGTGCGCGCGACAGTGCACGACCGTCGGCCGCCACGATGGGCGCCTCGCCCGCCGAATAGACTTCGCCGAGCACCACGGCGTCCGCATCCGAGAGCACTTTCACGAAGTCCTCGAAGCAGTCGCGCGTGCGCGTGTAGCGATGCGGCTGGAAGGCCAGCACGATGCGACGTCCCGGGAACGCACCACGCGCCGCTGCAAGCGTTGCCGCCATCTCGACCGGGTGATGACCGTAGTCGTCGATCAGCGTGAACGTGCCCGCACCGCTTGCCTTCGGCAGGGCGATCTCGCCATACCGCTGAAAACGTCGGCCTACGCCGTTAAATTCCGCCAGCGCCTGCGCGATCGCGGCGTCCGGCACTTCGAGTTCCGTCGCAATCGCAATCGCGGCCAGCGCGTTGCGCACGTTGTGCTCGCCCGGCAGATTGAGCGTGATGTCGAGCGGCGCGGCGCCCGCGCCAAACTGGCGCAGCACCGTGAAGCGCATCTGACCGGCATCGGCGCGCACGTCGATGGCTCGCACCTGTGCGTCTTCCGACAGGCCGTAACGCACGATCGGCTTCGAGACGAACGGCAGAATCTCGCGCACGTTCGGATCGTCCACGCACAACACGGCGATCCCGTAGAACGGCAGACGCTGCGTGAACGCCACGAACGACTGCTTCAGGCGGGCGAAGTCATGCCCGTACGTATCCATGTGATCCGCATCGATGTTCGTAATGACTTCGATGACCGGATTCAGGTTCAGGAACGAGGCATCCGATTCGTCCGCCTCGACCACGATGAAGTCACCCGTGCCCAGTTTGGCGTTCGCACCGGCACTGTTCAGACGGCCACCGATCACGAACGTCGGATCCAGCCCGCCCTGTGCCAGCACGCTGGCGACGAGGCTCGTCGTGGTCGTCTTGCCGTGCGTTCCCGCAATGGCCACGCCCTGCTTCAGACGCATGAGCTCCGCAAGCATCAGCGCACGGGGCACGATCGGAATCTGACGGGCACGGCCCGCGAGCACTTCCGGGTTATCTGCCGTGATGGCGGTAGACACGACGATGGCGTCCGCGCCTTCGATGTTTTCTGCGGCATGGCCGCGTGCGATGCGCGCGCCCAGGCTGGCGAGGCGCTGCGTCACCGCGTTGTCGCCGAGATCGGAGCCGCTCACCTGATATCCCAGGTTGAGCAACACCTCGGCAATGCCGCTCATGCCCGAGCCGCCAATGCCGACGAAGTGAATATGTTTGACGATGTGTTTCATTTCAATCCTTGGCCAGAGCCGCGCACACGCGCGCCACTTGTTCGGTGGCGTCCGGCTTGGCGAGCGCCCTGGCTTTCTCTCCCATCGCGAGCAGCGATTCGCGCGTCTGACGGCGCAGCCACTCGGCCAGGGTCTCGACCGACAGCTCGCGCTGATCGATCAGCGTTGCCGCGCCCTTGTCGGCGAGGAAACGCGCATTCGTGGTCTGATGGTCGTCGACCGCATGCGGGAACGGCACGAACAGCGCCGCCACACCCGCCGCAGCCACTTCGGCCACCGTCATCGCACCCGCCCGGCAGATCACCAGATCCGCCCCGGCATAAGCCGCGACCATGTTGTCGATGAACGGCACCGCCTCGACCGTCACCCCCGCTGCGGCGTAATTCGCCTGCAACGTCTGAATATGTTTGACGCCCGCCTGATGCGTGACCTGCGGACGCTCCTCGCGCGGCAGCTTCGCCAGCGCCTTCGGCACGATCTCGTTGAGTACCGTGGCGCCCAGGCTCCCGCCGACGACCAGAATGCGCAGTGGACCGGTGCGCGCGTTGTAGCGCTCGGCAGGCGACGCCATCTCGTCGAAGTCCGCGCGGATCGGATTGCCGACCCACTCGCCCCCCGCAATGGTGTCGGGGAACGCCAGCAGTACCTTGTCCGCCACGCGGGCGAGCACCTTGTTCGCCATGCCCGCGACCGAATTCTGCTCATGCAGCACCAGCGGACGCCCCAGCAGCGACGCCATCATCCCCGCCGGGAACGTGATGTAGCCGCCCATGCCGAGCACCACGTTCGGCTTGGCACGACGCACGGCGCCGAGGCTCTGCCAGAACGCGCGCAGCAGATTGAGCGGCAGCAGCAGCTTCGTGAGCAGCCCCTTGCCACGCAGCCCGCCGAACTTCACGAACTCCATCGGAATGTCGTACTTCGGCACGAGCGTCGCTTCCATGCCGGTCGGATTGCCGAGCCAGACCACCCGCCAACCCTGCACACGCAGGAAGTTGGCGACCGCGAGCCCCGGGAAGACGTGACCGCCCGTGCCGCCGGCCATGACCAGCAGCGTGCGTGTCTTCGTTTCCGGTGCCGGCATCGCGGTAGCGCGCTCGGTCATACTTTTCCTCCCCGCATCAGCACGCGGTTTTCGTAATCCACCCGCAGCAGGATCGCCACGGCCACACAGTTGAGCAAGATGCCCGAGCCGCCGTAGCTCACCAGCGGCAACGTCAGCCCCTTGGTCGGCAGCAGGCCCAGATTCACGCCCATGTTGATGAAGGTCTGCGCGCCGAGCCACACGCCAACGCCTTTGGCCAGCAGCCCGGCAAACGTGCGTTCGAGCGCCAGTGCCTGACGTCCGATTTCGAACGCGCGACGCACCAGCCAGTAGAACAGCAGGATGACGACCAGCACGCCGACGAAGCCGAACTCTTCACCGATCACCGCGAGGATGAAGTCGGTATGCGCTTCAGGCAGGTAATGCAGTTTTTCGATGCTGCCGCCGAGTCCGACACCGGTCCACTCGCCGCGTCCGAACGCAATGAGCGAGTGCGTCAACTGATAGGCCTTGCCCAGCGCGTAGTCTTCGCGCCATGGATCGAGGTACGCGAAAATCCGCTCGCGTCGCCATGGTGACAGCCAGATCAGCATCGCGAACGTGCCGACCGCCGTGAGCGCCAGCCCGCCGAAGAGTCGACCGTTCACGCCCCCGAGGAACAGAATGCCCATCGCGATGGCCGCCACGACCATGAACGCGCCCATGTCCGGTTCGAGCAGCAGCAACATGCCGACGAACACCACGGCGATCCCCATCGGCAGGAAGCCCTTGCCGAAGCTCTGCATGAATTCCTGCTTGCGCACCGTGTAGTTCGCGGCGTACAGCGTGACCGCGAGCTTCATGATTTCCGACGGCTGAAGGTTGAGCACGCCGAACGGAATCCAGCGCTTCGAGCCGTTCACGCCCTTGCCCACGTGCGGAATCAGCACGATCACCAGCAGCAGCAACGCCAGCAGGAAGAGCTTGGGCGCGAGCCGGTCCATCGTCTTGACCGGAATCCGGAACGTGATGATGGCCGCGACCAGACCGATCGTCAGCGACACGATGTGACGGCCGAGGAAGTGGTACGTCGAATAGCCGCTGTACTTAGGCGAGTCCGGCAGCGCGACCGACGCCGAATACACCATGATCAGTCCGAGCGACAGCAACGAGATCACCACCCACACGAGGGCGTGATCGTATTCGAGCATGCGCGAGCGCGTCGGCTTGATGCTGCCGAGCGTGCGGCTCGCGGCCGTCGTCGCGGCGCCCGGCGTGGTGGCCGTGCCGGCGCCGGCGAAACCGGCCTGACGCTTCTTGCTGAAGAACGACTTGATACGGTTCATAGCATCACCCCCGCGTCGGCGGCCAGATCAACCACGGTGTCGCGAAACACTTGTGCGCGATGTTCGTAGTTGCGGAACATGTCGAAGCTCGCGCAGGCCGGCGAGAGCAGCACGGCGTCGCCGGGCTGCGCCAGACGTGCGGCTTCGCGCGTGGCGTCTTCGAGCGTCGGGGCATCGATCAGATCGACGCCCGAATCCGTCAGCGCTTCACGCAGCAACGGCGCGTCGCGGCCGATCAGCAGCACGGCGCGCGCATGATGGGCGACGGGATTGGCCAACGGCGAGAAATCCTGCCCCTTGCCGTCGCCACCGACGATCAGGACGAGCTTCTTCTCCAGCCCGGTGATCGCCGCGACCGTGGCCCCGACGTTCGTGCCCTTGCTGTCGTCGTAGAACTCGACTTCGTTGATCGTGGCGATGAGTTGCACGCGGTGCGGCTCGCCCGGGTATTCGCGCAGACCGTGCAGCAGCTTGGCGAGCGGCAGATCGATCGCACGGGCGAGTGCGAGCGCCGCCAGAGCGTTCACTGCATTGTGCTGGCCGCGAATGCGCAGCGCGTCGGCCGGCATCAGGCGCTTGCCCAGCACCTCGACCGTCGCCTCCGGCGTACCTGCCTTGCGACGCTTCGGGGCGGGCGGCGCGTCGTCGCGCGTGTAGCCCTCGACCAGCCACGACATGCCCCCTTCCATCTCGAGGCCGAAGTCGCCGACGGCGTCGGGCTTGCCCGTGCCGAAGGTCACGACATTGGCCTCGGGCGATGCGAAGGCGATCACGCGCGCATCGTCGCGATTGAGCACACGCACCGTGTTCTCACCGAAAATGCGCGCCTTGGCGTTGGCATAGGCGTCCATGTCGCCATGCCAGTCCAGATGGTCTTGCGTGATATTGAGAATCGCTGCGGCGTCGGGCGCGAGAGAATGCGTCGTCTCCAACTGGAAGCTGGAGAGTTCGAGCACCCAGACGTCGGGCAGTGTGGCATCGGTAATGCACTCGCTCAGACGGTCGAGCGCCGACGGGCTGATATTGCCCGCCACGGCCGTGCGTTTGCCGGCACGCCGGCACAGCAGGCCCGTCAGGCTGGTGGTCGTGGTCTTGCCGTTGGTGCCGGTAATCGCGAGCACCTTCGGCGCGTAGCCGCTCGTCGTCTGCATGTGACACAGCGCCTGCGCGAAGAACTCGATCTCGCCCCACACCGGAATGCCGCGCTCGGCGGCAACGGCGAGCAGCGCCGCCACATCGGGCGCGAGCGGCGACAACCCAGGGCTGATGCCGATGAGCTCGATATCGGCGAGCAACGTGTCGATCTGGTCGGCGAGCGGGCCACCCACGAACTCGGCCTGCGGCGCGTCGATGCGCAACGCAACAAGGTTCGGCGGTGTATCTGACGACGCAAAACGCGTGTCGGCCGCCCGGACTCGGCAGCCGTAACGCGCGCACCAACGCGCCATCGCCAGGCCGGACTCTCCCAGACCCAGGATCAGGACACGCGGTTGCCAGGATTCACCAAACTTCTCGCCGAACACGTCGCTCTTTCCTTTTTATCGATTCAAACAACCTACGAATGCATCGCTTCAATGACACCGATCTACTGCTATCGGCGCGAGCGGCCCTACCTTTAGTCCAACTTTGCGCGAAAGCGACTTCGCGGTTGCGCGATGTCGCTCTCTGTCCATCTCTATCGACTTGCCGTTTGCCAGAACCTCGGCACCCGGCACATCGGCACATCGGCATATCAACGCAGTTTCAGCGTCGACAGTCCGATCAGCACCAGCATCAGCGTGATGATCCAGAAACGGACCACCACCTGCGTTTCCTTCCATCCCGACAATTCGAAGTGGTGATGCAGCGGCGCCATCTTGAAAATGCGCCGGCCTTCACCAAACCGCTTCTTCGTGTACTTGAACCACGTGACTTGCAGCATCACCGAAATGGTCTCTGCGACGAACACGCCGCCCATCACGAACAGCACGACTTCCTGACGCACGATGACGGCCACGGTGCCGAGCGCGCCGCCAAGCGCCAGCGCGCCCACGTCGCCCATGAAGACCTGTGCCGGATGCGTGTTGAACCACAGGAACGCCAATCCCGCGCCGGACATCGCCGAACAGAACACGAGCAACTCGCCCGCGCCCGGTATATGGGGAAACAGCAGGTACTTCGAGTACACGACGTTGCCCATCACGTAGGCGAACACGCCGAGCGCTGCGCCCACGAGCACGACCGGCATGATCACCAGGCCGTCGAGGCCGTCGGTGAGGTTAACGGCGTTGGACGAGCCTACGATGACAAAGTAGGTCAGCGCGATGAAGCCGAACACGCCCAGCGGGTAGCTCATCGTCTTGAAGAACGGCACGATGAAGTCCGCTTTCGGCGGCAGATCTAGCGGAAAGCCGTTGCGCACCCAACTGATGAACAGCTCGAAAACCTTCAGGTTGCTCGTCTCGGACACCGAGAACGCCAGATAAATCGCGGCGAACAATCCGATGATCGACTGCCAGAAATACTTTTCGCGCGACGACATGCCGCGCGGGTCCTTGTAGACGACCTTCCGGTAATCGTCGATCCAGCCGATGATGCCGAAGCCCAGCGTCACAAGCAGCACGATCCAGATGAAACGGTTGCTCAGATCCGCCCAGAGCAGCGTCGCGACGGTAATGCCGATGAGAATCAGCACGCCGCCCATCGTGGGCGTACCCGACTTCACGAGGTGAGTCTGCGGGCCGTCGGTACGCACGGCCTGGCCCACCTTCATTTCGGCGAGCTTGCGAATGACCATCGGCCCGAACGAAAGCCCGATCACCAGCGCCGTGAGGCTTGCCATCACGGCCCGAAACGTCAGGTAGTTGAACACGCGCAAATAGCTCGCATCCGCTTGCAGCCATTGCGCCAACGTCAGCAACATTCCATCAATCCTTTATCACTTGGCCGGGGCGTCGCCGCCCCCGCTTTCCGTCGTCGCGCGCAACTGTTCCAGCACGCGCTCCATCCGCATGAAGCGGCTTCCCTTCACCAACACCGTGGCCGGTGCACTCAACGTGGCGTTCAACCTGCCCACGAGCGGCGCGACATCGGTCACATCCGAAAAATGTTCGCCGCCGTCGCCGAACGCAGCGACGCTGGCCGGCGTCTGTTCACCCAACGCCAGCAGACGATCGATACCGCGCTGTGCGGCGTATTCGCCTACCTCGCGATGGAATGCCGGGCCGTTGTCGCCGACTTCGCCCATATCGCCAAGCACCAGAACGCGCGGCGCAGGGGTTTGAGCGAGTACGTCGATCGCGGCCCGTACAGAATCGGGGTTCGCATTATAGGTGTCGTCGATCAGCGTGACACCTGCGAGCGGTCCCTTCGAGAGCGTCGACACCTGGAGACGGCCTTTGACGGCCGAAAACGCCTCAAGTGCCCGCACGATCGAACCGATGTCGACATGCGCGCCCAATGCGCACGCAATCGCGGCCAGCGCGTTACGTGCGTTGTGTTCGCCGAGCAGCGGCAACGTGAGCGAAAACTCGCCCGCCGGCGACGTCACGCGCAGCACGCGCGTTGCCACGTCGTAGCGTCCCGAGACCGCAGCGCGCGCGTCGAGCGCAAAGTCCAGCACGCGACGCTTGCCCGCCACCTCACGCCACATCGGCGCGAATTCGCTCTCTGCGGGAAAGACCGCCACGCCGTCGGCACTCAGCGCCGCCAGCACGGCCGAATGCTCCTCGGCCACCGCCGCCACGCTCACCATGAATTCCTGATGTTCGCGCTGTGCATTATTGATGACGGCCACCGTCGGCTGGGCGATCTTCGCGAGATACGCGGTTTCGCCCGGGTGGTTCATGCCGAGTTCGAGCACGGCCAGCTTGTCGCCATCCTTCAGACGGAACAGCGTGAGCGGCAGGCCGATATCGTTGTTGAAGTTGCCAGCGGTTGCCAGACGCGCATCCGCGCCCACCGCCTCGGCGAAAATCGCCGAGATCATTTCCTTGACGGTCGTCTTGCCGTTGCTGCCGGTCACGGCCACCACGGGAATCGCGAAGCGACGGCGCCATGCGCCCGCCAGTTGACCCAGCGCGATGCGGGTATCCGGCACGATCAGCGCCGGCGTCTCGAAGCCTTCCGGCACACGGGTGGCCACCACGGCGGCAGCGCCCGCGCGCGCCACGTCGGCCAGGAAGTCGTGCGCGTCGAAGCGCTCGCCCTTGAGCGCCACGAACAGATCGCCCGGCTGCACCGAGCGGCTATCGGTCACGATGCGCGTGAACGCCGTCGACGGCGCCCCGACCACTTGTGAGTCGGCCACCGCGGCATTGGCGTCGCCGAGGTGCCACATCGGCGTCATCATCGGCGTCGGCGTCTGCGTCATTCGCCACCTCCGCGTACCGTAGTCGCGCGCGCTGCGAGTGCCAGACGTGCGTGTTCCTGATCGGAGAACGGCCGCTTCTTACCCATGATTTCCTGTGTACTTTCGTGACCCTTGCCCGCGATGAGCACGACGTCGGCCGGTTGCGCGCCGCGCACCGCCTGAAGAATCGCACTGGCGCGGTCTTCGATGCGACGCGCCGCATCGGGCTGCGTCAGCCCGGCGGCGATCTGCGCCATGATCTCGGCCGGCACCTCGGTGCGCGGGTTGTCGCTCGTGAGCACGATCGCGTCTGCCAGACGCTCGGCCACCGCGCCCATCTGCGGACGCTTGCCCGCATCCCGATCGCCACCGCAACCGAACACGCAGACGAGCTTGCCGCCACGCGCCTCGGTCACCGGCCGCAGCGCGGCAAGCGTCTTGTCGAGTGCATCGGGCGTATGCGCGTAGTCGATCACGACCAGCGGCTGCCCCGGCTGTCCGATCTGTTCCATCCGACCGGAGACGGGCGCGAGCGTTGCGAGTCCGGCGATGGCGGCGTCCTGCGCCACACCGGCGGCCAGCGCCGCACCCAGCACCGCCAGCGCGTTGCTGATGTTGAACTCGCCGATCAACGGCACCGTGACTTGCTGACTCTGGTCGTCGATGTGCAACGTGAAGCGCGTACCGGCTGTGGTCGCCCGAATCTCTTCGGCGCGCAACACGCGGTTGCCATGCTTCGACGTGGCGGCGCCGTGAATGCCGTACTCGAAGACCGGCGTCTTCCCGGCCAGACGTGCGAGCAGGCGTTGTCCCATCGCGTCGTCACGATTAATGACCGCTGCCTTCAGCCCCGGCCAATCGAACAGACGCGTTTTCGCGGCCTCGTACTCGGCCATCGTGCCGTGGTAGTCGAGGTGGTCCTGCGTCAGATTGGTGAACACGGCGACGTCGAACGCCACTCCGTTGACGCGGCCCTGATACAAACCGTGCGACGACACTTCCATCGCGACCGCCGCAGCGCCTTGCGCGCGCAGATCGTCGAGGCTGCGTTGCAACTGAACGGCATCCGGCGTCGTGAAGCCCGTCACCGTGAGATGGCCCGGGAAGCCGCTGCCCAGCGTGCCGATCACGGCGCTGCGGACATTCGTCTTCGTTAGCAATTGCGCCAGCCACTGGCTGCACGACGTCTTGCCGTTGGTGCCCGTCACGCCCAGCATCGTCATGCCGACGCTCGGCTCGCCGTACCACAGCGCCGCCAGCGGACCGGCAAGCCAGTCGAGACGCGGCACGCCGAATTGCGGCACGTTGGCGAGGCTGGTCAGTTGCGCCGGCCACGTAAAGTCGTCGCTCTGCCAGAGCACGGCCGCTGCGCCACGTTCGACGGCATCGGCAATGAAACCGCGGCTGTCGGCACCTTTGACGGCGTACGCCACGAACACGTCGCCCGGCGTCACGCGACGGCTATCCGCGTGCAGCGTGGCTCCCGCCGGCACCGTGCGGCGCAGCCAGTCCCACGCCTGCGCGAGCGTGGCGCGGTCGGTGGCATCGGCGATCATGGAGATCGTCACGGGATTGCCCGGCGTCGGGGTCACGGTGCCCATGGCTCGCTCTCCTCCACCTTGTCGCTCACGACGAGCTTGGTCACCGGCGAATCCGGCACCACGTTCAATGCACGCAGCGTGCCGCCCACGATCGAAGCGAACGCCGGACCGGCGGCTACGCCACCGTAGTGCGAGCCACGGCCCGGTTCGTCGAGTGTCACGGCGACGATGATGCGCGGCTCGGACATCGGCGCCATGCCGACAAACGATGCGCGGTACTTGCTCTTGTCGTATCCCTTGCCCGACTGCTTGTACGCCGTGCCGGTCTTGCCACCGACGCGATAGCCGATGACCTGTGCGCGCGTGGCAGTGCCGCCCGGCGACGTCACCATTTCCAGCATCTTGCGCACTTCACGCGCAGTGGCCGGCGAGATCACCGGCGTGCCCTTCACGACGCTGCCATCCGTCTTGTAGATGGAAATGGGCAGCAACTCGCCGTCATGAGCAAAGACCGTGTAAGCGCGCGCCAGCTGGATCAGCGACGCCGACAGACCGTAGCCGTACCCCATCGTCGCCTGCTCGATCGGGCGCCAGCTCTTGGCCGGGCGCAGACGTCCCGCCACCGCGCCCGGGAACCCGAGCTTCGGGGCCTGACCGAGGCCGACGCTGGTGAACATGTCCCACATTTCCTGCGACTTCATCTGCAACGCGATCTTCGCGGTACCGATGTTGCTCGACTTCTGAATGACGCCGGCTACGGTCAGCAGACCGTAGTCGTGGGTGTCCGTGATGTTCGCGCCGAAGAAGTTGGCGCGGCCCGTGGTCATCACCGTCGACGTCGGCTTCACGTAGCCGTTTTCGATCGCCGCAGCGATGGTGATCGGCTTCATGATCGAGCCGGGCTCGAAGGTATCGGTGATGACACGGTTGCGCAGTTGCGCGCCCGTCAGATTGGTACGGTTGTTGGGGTTGTACGTCGGCAGATTGACGAGCGCGAGCACTTCACCCGTGCGCACGTCGAGCACCACGGCGCTACCGGCTTTGGCACCGGTACGCTCGATGGCGTCCTTGAGTTCGCTGTAGGCGAGGAACTGGATCTTGCTGTCGATCGAGAGCGTGATGTCGTGGCCGTCGCGCGGCTGGGCCAGAATGTCGAGATCCTCGACCACGCGGCCGAGGCGATCCTTGATCACCCGGCGGCTGCCCGGCGTTGCGGCCAGATCCTTCTGCATCGACAACTCGACGCCTTCCTGACCGATGTCCTCGACGTTCGTGAAACCGACCACGTGCGCCGCGATCTCGCCTTCCGGATAGAAGCGCTTGTACTCCTTGCGCTGATACACGCCCGGAATGTCGAGGTCGGCCACCTGCTTCGCCACGTCCGGCAGGACCTGACGCTTCACGTAGACGAAGCTCTTTTCCTGATTGAACTTGCGACGCAGATCCGGCTCGCTCATCTCGAGCAGACGCGAGAGCTTGCGCACCTGCTCGGCCGACACGTCGTCGGGCACGTCTTCCGGAATCGCCCAGATCGCCTTGACGGGCAGACTGGTGGCAAGCACCTGTCCGTTACGGTCGAACACTTTGCCGCGCGTGGCGGACATCTCCAGTGTGCGTTCGTAACGGCTCTCGCCCTGACGTTGATAGAAGGCGTTGCCCGGCCCCTGAATCCAGAAGGCACGCGCGACCAGCGACGCGAACGCGCCGAAGATCACGAAGACGAGCATCTTCGAGCGCCACATCGGCAGACGCACGGACAGGACCGGGCTGGCAGAGAACTGCACATCCTTGGTCTTGGCCTTGGCGTCCTTGCGGCGACTCATCGGCGGCCTCCACTCGCGGGGGCGGATGCGGCGCTCGCGGTCGGCACCGGCACATCCACCATCGCACCCGAGCTACCGGCCGGCGCGGACAGATACTGCGTGCGGCCCGGCGAGACGGCCTGCATCTTCAGGTCGCTGCGGGCCACACTCTCGATCCGGGCGCTCTTGCTCTGTGCGCTTTGCTCGTACTGGAGACGATCCCAGTCCTGAAGCAACTGATGCTCGAGCGCCTGCTCGCGGTTCAGTTCGACGAACGTGCCGCGGGCGCGGTACTGCGCATTGATCAGGGAGAGCGCGCAGCCGATGAGCAGCGCGAGCAGAAGAATGTTGAGCCGGCTCATGACGACACCCGCTCCATGACCCGCATGATCGCCGAGCGCGAACGCGGGTTTGCCTCCACCTCGGCGGCGGAGGGCTTGATCTTGCGACCGGCCTTGAACGGCGGCACCGGAATCTCGTGGGCGCGCAAAGGCACGCGACGATCCACCGCCGGCGCGCTCGAGCGCGCTTGCATGAAGCGCTTCACGATACGGTCTTCCAGCGAATGAAAGCTGATCGCCACGAGTCTGCCTCCCGTTTCGAGGACATCGGCCGCCACATCCAGTGCTATCTGCAGGTCCGCAAGCTCTTGATTGACGTGAATCCGTAGAGCCTGAAAGGTACGTGTTGCCGGGTCCTTGCCCTTCTCACGGGTCTTGACGGCGCCAGCCACGATCGCGGCAAGCTCGCGTGTACTGACGAGAGGCCCGAGGCGGTCGGCGTCTGCCCGGCGAGCAACAAGCGCCTTTGCAATCTGAAAAGCAAACCGTTCTTCCCCATAGTCCTTGATGACCTCCGTCATTTCATCCAGCGTTGCCCGGGCCAGCCAGTCGGCAGCCGACTCGCCGCGCGTGGGATCCATGCGCATGTCGAGCGGGCCGTCGAAACGAAAACTGAATCCGCGTGCGGGGTCGTCGAACTGCGGCGACGAGACACCCAGGTCCAGCAAAACCCCCGACACCTTCTCGATACCGCGCCGGACCATCGCCTCGCGCAACGTCGCGAAGCTGTCGTGCTCAATCGAAAATCGCGGATCGGCAATTTTTGCCGCCTCCGCGATCGCTTGAGGGTCCTTGTCGAACGCGATCAGCCTGCCCTTGTCGCCCAGCCGCTCGAGCAGCCTGCGACTGTGCCCGCCGCGGCCGAATGTGCCGTCGACGTATACGCCATCGTCGCGCCACAGCAAGGCATCCACGGCCTCCTCTAGCAGGACCGTGCGGTGCTGCATTACCGTTTCCACCGCGTGCGCCATGCTCGTCGGACCACCTGATCTGTCAAAAAGTGAAGTTCTTCAGTGCCTCGGGCATGCCTTGCGCCATCGCCGCCTGTTCCTTGGCGGCATAGGTTGCGGCATCCCAGAGTTCAAAATGACTGCCCATGCCCAGCAGCATGACTTCCTTGTCCATGCCCGCAGCCGCGCGCAATTCGGGCGCCACCAGGACACGGCCCGCCGAATCCATCTCGACGTCGGCTGCGTTGCCCAGAAAGATGCGTCGCCACCAGTGCGCGTCCATCGGCAGTGCGGCGATCTTGCCGCGAAAGATCTCCCATTCGGGACGCGGAAACAGCAGCAGACATCCGTCGGGGTGCTTGGTGATCGTCACCTTGCCCTCAGCGTCGCCCTGAAGCACGTCACGATGCCGGGCCGGAATCGACATCCGTCCCTTTGCATCCAGTGAAAGTGCCGAGGCTCCCTGAAACACGTGCGCTCCCGTGAGGTTTCGTCCGCCTGCCCGTCATGCCGAAAGAGAAAGATTTTGTGCCGTACGCCACACAAAAATACACTTTCTCACACTATTTCCCACTTTAGAGGAGAGTGTATGGCCGGTCAAGCGTTTCACCCGTTTTTAGGGGGCAATTTGGTAGACAGAACAATGACTTAGCTCACTTTCCTAAAGCAGGAAAACGGAATTTTGTCAGGAAAATTAATGACATAAGTGCGATAGTGAAAGTGGAACCTCATATTTTGGGCATCGCCTCGCAGGAGGCCCGCCATCACTATCGATACCGGGTAGTGCGCGCTCACGCCGTGCCAAACCCGTACACACAGGGCTGGCGCGAGCTACGCGAAGGGAAGTCGATTCGGAGGTAGGGGTCGTTCGGGGGGCCTGACTAACGCTCTATATATAGTAGGCGGTCGTGGTCATGAGCTTGGCCGCAGCGCGCATGACGCGCTGCACCGGCGCGGGAAGTTCGATGCCTCCGGCGTCGCGGGCGGCCTGACCATGTTCGATCTCGTCGAGACGCATCTGATCGACGATGGCGCGCGAGCGCAGATCGTGTGGGGGCAGTTCGTCGAGATGGCTATCTAGGTGATGCTCCACCTGGCGCTCAGTCTCCGACATGAAGCCGAGACTGACCTTATCGCCGCATTTGCCTGCCACGAAACCGATGGCGAACGCGCCGGCATACCAGAGCGGGTTGAGCAGGCTCGGGCGCGAACCCAGCTCCGACAGACGGTGCGACGTCCACGCGAGGTGGTCCTCCTCCTCCTTGCCCGCATGTTCGAACGCCGTGCGTAGCTCCTGGCGCTTCGTCGCCAGCTTCTGCGCCTGATACAACGCCTGCGCACACACCTCACCGACGTGGTTGACCCGCATCAGCCCGGCAACGTGACGACGCTCTTCCGGCGTCAACGCATCGTCGCCAACGGAAGCTTCACTATTTATAGAGGGCGCCGCTACGGGCGTCGGACGGGAGGCTTGGGTGACACCTGCGATGGCACGCAGGCCACGGTCAAGTTCGGAAATCAGACTGTCGGAGAACATCGTACTTTCAACTCGCTTGAATCTTTCACTATGTGGAACGCTGGACGATTCTTTCGCGTCCGCCGCCGATGATACGCCCCTTTATCCGGCGTGCCTTGCGCGGGCGCAAACGCGCGAAATCCCCGCCAGACGCCGGTTTCCGGGATGTTGCGTAAACGAAACAAAACCCGTCGCAAACCCGCGTAAAACCGGCCTTTTCCTTTGCCGCCTAAAGTGAATTTGTTACATTACGTCCAACTTCTCGCGAAGTTGATTAGCAAGGACGTTATCACTAGTGACCTTGTTAAACAAATCTCACAATCCTTTGGAGATCACTCAATGAAAAAGTCGCTTCTCGCTCTGGGTGTGCTCGGCGCATTCGCTGGCGCTGCTCACGCTCAAAGCAGCGTGACCCTGTACGGTATCATCGACGCTGGCCTGACCTACAACAGCAAGGAAGGCACGCTCGGCGGCAACACCGCTTCGAAGAACTTCAAGTTCAGCAATGGCAACCTGCAAGGTTCGCGTTGGGGCCTGAAGGGTGCTGAAGACCTCGGTGGCGGCCTGAAGGCAATCTTCGTCTTGGAAAACGGCTTCAACCTGGGTTCGGGCACGCTGGGCCAAAACGGCCGCATGTTTGGTCGTCAAGCCTACGTTGGCCTCAGCAGCGCAACGGCTGGTACGGTCACGATCGGTCGTCAGTATGACTCCGTGGTTGACTTCGTTGGTCCGTTCGCTTCGGGTAGCCAGTGGGGCGCCAACATGGGCGCTCACCCGTTCGATAACGACAACCTGAACAACTCGTTCCGTATCAACAATTCGGTGAAGTACACGAGCGTGAACTACAACGGCCTCAGCGCCGGCGCTCTGTATGGTTTCTCGAACCAATCCAACACGGGTAACGGCACGGGTTTCGCTAACAACCGCGCATGGTCGGTCGGCCTGGGTTACGCCAACGGCCCTCTGAGCCTCGGCGCTGGTTACTTGTACCTGTCGTCGCCGGGTAGCAGCAACGGCTCGGGTGTTCTGACGACGGCTGACGCGAACGCAGTGATGGCGTTCAACGGCAACGCTACCGATAAGGCTTGGATTGCTTCGGCTGGCGGTTCGTACGCCTTCGGCCCGGCAACGATTGGCCTCGTGTACAGCCACAGCGCGTACAACTACATCTCGGGTGGTAGCTGGAAGTTCGACAACGTCGAAGCCAACGCCAAGTACATGCTGACGCCGGCACTGCAACTGGGCTTGTCGTACACGTACACTTGGTCGACGCTGAACCAAGCAGCTGGCAGCCTGTCGCCGAAGTACCACCAAGTCAACGCTGGCGTCGACTACTTCCTGTCGAAGCGCACGGACACGTACTTCGTGGTCAACTGGCAACATGCTAACAACGACGCTCCGGGCGGTGCAGCACTGGCCAACCAACCGTTCTCGACCGGCACGAATCAAGTGGCAGTCACGGCCGGTATCCGTCACAAGTTCTAAGCTGACAGTTTCCGTCACTTAGGCTTTGGCAAAAGGGCACCTTCGGGTGCCCTTTTTTATTGTTCGGGCTCCCTCTATGCGGTCTTATGACTGGTTCCCGACAAGTCGAAACCGTCAACGTCGGTGCAACAGCACCCCGATTGGGAAGCGTGGCTCACGGACTACCGATGTCGCCATCGGCGTAGAAATTGGTCGGAGGTGTCGACCTGAAGATGCGACTCCCATCGGCATGGCGAACGGATGAACATGAATGTTCGCGTGCACTTCTGCACCTATGCTTTTCTCCGCCACCATTACCAGTAACTCTTCCAGCTTGACCGCGCGTTTATTTCAAACCTAAAATTTCCACACTGTAAATTTCCCCCCTGCCGACCATGAGCCTCGCAGACTCCGATTCTCTCGATCTCGAAACGCGAGCCCACGACCGTGAGCACGATGCGCTGCGTCTCTGGCTGCGGCTACTCACCTGCGCCAACATGATCGAGACAGATATCCGCTCTCGCCTGCGTCAGGAGTTTGATTGCACGTTGCCGCGCTTCGATCTGCTCGCACAATTGGATCGCCACCCGGAAGGGCTGAAGATGGGGGAATTGAGCAAGCGGATGATGGTGACCGGCGGCAATGTGACAGGTATTACGGATCAGCTGGAAAAGGAAGGCTGGGTGACCCGCGAGACGGTCGTCAATGATCGACGCGCCTTTCTGATCAAATTGACGCCACGAGGCAAGAAAGCCTTCTCCAACATGGCACGTGCGCATGAAGGATGGATCGAGGAGCGCCTGGGACAACTGCCTGAGGCGCAACGCCAACAGCTCTACGCACTGCTCGGGGATCTGAAGTCGGTGATTGCCTGACGAGATCCGGGATCTGTGCATCGGCGCCGCCCCGTCCGCTAGCGCCCCGCTCGCATCGGCGCATCCAGTATCTGCCGCGCCATCTCGGCCGCCGGGGTTGCATCGAGTGCAACGAGAGCGGCGCGTCGTTCCGCTTCAGGACGCTTCGACATCGCCTTTACCGCCGCATAAAACTTCGGCAGGTCATCCTGCTCCTGCACGAGCAGCGCCATGAACGCCGGCACCCACTGGTTATACGTTGCGAATGATCCGATCTTGGCATTGTTCAGATCTGTGGCGAACCAACGGTCGAAGCCCCGATATCCGCCCCAAGACACTTTCAGCGCGTCGTAATCAGTGCGCATGCGGGCAAATAACGCCTCTTTGCGCTCCGCTTTCCCGGCATCCGGCAGTGTGCTGGCGTACACCTCCTCAAGGCGTTTTCGATAGCTATCCACCAGCTTGCGGAACTCCCGGCGATGCGCATCGTATCGCTCATACTCCATCGCAGCATCGGGATGCGTTGCGAGCCAACGACGCACACCAACCGACTCCACCGTCACCGCAAACGACTCGTTGAATGCGGTATCGCCACGAACGAACAGGATCTGGTGCGCCAGCTCGTGGAAAATCATGCGCGCAACTTCGGCCCGGGGAAGATAGATAAATGTGTTCAGCAGCGGATCGTCGAAATAGCCGAGCGTCGAGTAGGCGGGAATGCCCGCGACGAACGTCTCCCAACCATCGCGATGCAGCTCCGCTGCATACGCCTCGGCGGATTCGCGCGAATAGTAGCCGCGATACTCGACACATCCGACGACCAGCAAGCATGACTCGTGAAGCTTCAACGACAATGCGGGCGCCGCGAACACGTTGTACACCACGAATGGCCGCTTGAGGTCGGCGTAGCTCCGGTAGCTCCCGTTGTCGGGCTCTCCCAACGCCGATACCGCGTAGCTGCGAATCTGCTCCGCCTCGATCAGTCGCGAACGCAGACGCGAATCGATGGCCGGATCGGCAAGCAATTCGGATACCGGCTGCGCGTCATGCAGCACAGTGAAGTGTCCATTGATCGACTGCGCGTAATAGCCAACCTGCCCGCACCCCGAAAGCGCGATCACTACGCTGGTGACAACGCTGCGACCAGCGACTCGCTGCGCGAACGTGAGGAGCATCGCAAGCGAGAACGGCATAGTAGGCTCCTCAGCGATGGGGGATTCCAGCCAAACCTCAGGCCGGCACAACCTCGACCAGACAGTCGTAAAACGTAGGCGCGCGCCCAAGGTCGGTCAGTTGCTGACTCGTGACCTCGTTGGCATTTTTTCCATCCGGAGCCAGCTTCTTCCACCAGATCGACAGACCGACCACGACACCTTCGCGCGCCTTCTCCGTCACGCGCGCTTTTGCGTTCAATGTGCCCCGATCGTTGAAAATACGCACACCGACACCGTCTTCGATGCCTCGTATCGCGGCATCCGCAGGGTGGATGTCCAGCGTCGGCTCCCCAACCGATGAACGCAGGCTATCGACATTCACGAAGCTTGAATTCAGGAAATTGCGCGCAGGCGGCGAGATCATGGCGAGCGGATAGCGTGATGCCAGCTCGGGATTACTGGCAACCGACTCGTACGGCGGCACCCAATCCGGCAGAGGATCCAGGCCCTCCTGCAACATGCGCTCGGAGTAAAACTCGCACTTACCGGACGGCGTATAGAACTCACCGTTGGCAAACGGTGCTTCCGGCAAGTCGTAGCGTACCCAGCCATCACGCTTGAGTGTCTCCCAGTCACTACCGGCCATGCGGGCATCGCTCCAACGAATCGATTGCGCGGCGAGTTGATCGTCGGTGTCGGAGAAGCACGCCTCCGTCCATCCCATCTGCTTGGCCAGCAAACGGAATATCTCCGAATTGGGTTTCGCTTCGCCGAGCGGAGCGATCGCCGGATTGTTGGCCAACAGATAGGTATGACCGTAGGCTTTGTGAATATCCAGATGTTCGAGCTGCGTCGTGGCGGGCAGCACGAAGTCGGCGTAATCTGCGGTGTCCGTCTGGAAATGCTCCAACACGACGGTGAAGAGATCCTCGCGGCCAAACCCTGCGGCGACCTTGCCCGATTCGGGGGCGACGGCCACCGGGTTGCTGTTGTAGACCACCAGTGCCTCGATCTTCGGCCCGAAGGTTTCATCGCCTGCGTGGCAAAGCGCGTCGCCAATCGCACTCATGTTGACGACGCGAGCCGCCTTATCCTGTCGCGGCCGCAGATCAGGACGCGCCTGCGCCACGGCATCGACGGGCGCATACCCGGACGACGACATCAACAGCCCGCCCGCCGGGTCTCTCCAGGCACCAACCAGTGCCGGCAGACAGGCTACCGCACGCGTCGCCTGGCCGCCGCCCTTGGCGCGCTGCATGCCATAGTTCAGACGGATCGCAGCGGGTTTCGCACTCGCATACTCGCGGGCGAGTGTCGTAATCGTCTCTGCGCTGATGCCACAAATCTCAGCAACGCGATCGGGCGTATAGCGACGCACACGATCTTTCAACTCGGCGTAACCGATCGTGTGCCGCGCAATGTATTCGTGATCGACTAGGTCTTCGGCAATGAGGACGTGCATCATGCCCAAGGCAAGTGCGGCATCCGTACCAGGCAACAAGGCAATGTGCTGGTGACACTTCTCTGCCGTCAGCGATCGATAGGGATCGATGGCGATCAGCTTGGCACCACGGCGCTTGGCTTCCTGAGCAGTGGCCCAGAAATGCACACTCGACGTAATCGGATTGCTGCCCCAGATCAGAATCAGTTTGCTATCGGCGAAATGTTCGACGTGCATCCCTACGCCAGCGCCATAGGTGTATCGCAACCCCGCCGCACCGGCACTCGCGCAAATCGTACGATCGAGGTCTGACGCCCCCACCTTGTTGAAAAACCGTGCCGCCATCGATTCGCCCTGAACGAATCCCATCGTGCCGGCGTAGCTGTACGGCAAGATCGCCTCGGGTTCGCGCGCAGCAATGGCGCTCAACCGCTTGGCGATCTCGTCCAGCGCCTCATCCCAGCTCACACGGACGAATTGCCCGCTACCTTTCGGTCCGACACGCTTGAGCGGATGCAGCAAACGATCCGGGTGATAAGTACGTTCGGTATAACGAGAGACTTTCGTGCACAGGACACCCTTGGTCGTCGGATGGTCAGGATCACCCTGTACCTTGATCGCAACGCCATTTTCCACCGTCACATGCAGTGCGCACGTGTCCGGGCAGTCATGCGGGCACGCGGCCCGAACGACGTGGGTATTGGTCGTCATCAAACTACTCCTCTCTCTACCGAATTTCAGCGTCTGGCAATAGTGCGACGCTGGCGATATTGTATTACGTTCGTTCGCGGGCTGCCCCGCCACACGGGGACTTCGGACATTTTTCAGCCCCATCCGACAGGGCGTTCAGACAATTCCGAGCAAGATGCCAGACCTGCCATTAGGGGGTAAGATGAGCCATTGCGCTCAGCAGGAAACCCCGTCATGAAGCTCATTCCAGAAATCGACGCCGCACGCGGCGAAATCCAGACCATCCGACGCGATATTCACGCACACCCGGAACTTTGCTTCGAAGAGAAGCGCACGTCAGACGTAGTCGCTGAAACGCTCACGCAATGGGGCATTCCCATCCATCGTGGCCTCGGAAAGACCGGCGTTGTCGGCATCATCAAGAACGGCAACAGCGACCGCGCAATTGGCCTGCGCGCTGATATGGATGCCTTGCCGATCCACGAAGCCAACACGTTCGAGCACGCGTCGAAACACGAAGGCAAGATGCACGCTTGCGGCCACGATGGGCACACCGCGATGTTGCTTGCTGCGGCGCAATATCTTCAAAAGCATCGAAATTTCGACGGCACCGTTTATCTGATTTTCCAGCCCGCAGAAGAAGGTGGTGGCGGCGCGCGCGAAATGATCAGAGACGGTTTGTTCGAGCGTTTCCCGATGGAGGCCGTGTTCGGCATGCACAACTGGCCGGGCGTTCCGACCGGAACGTTCGCCGTGACTCCTGGGCCGATGATGGCGTCGAGTAACGAATTCAAGATTACGATTCGTGGCAAGGGTACGCATGCGGGCATCCCGAATGCAGGGATCGACCCGGTTATTGCCGCCGTTCAGGTCGCTCAGGCGCTTCAGAGCATCATTACGCGCAATAAGCGTCCCATCGACGCCGCCGTGCTTTCCATTACGCAGATCCATGCAGGCGACACCACGAACGTGGTCCCCGACATCGCATGGCTGGGTGGCACGATTCGCACGTTTTCCATCGAGGTCCTGGACCTGATCGAACGCCGGCTTCACGAGGTCTCCGAGTTCGTCGCGAAAGGGTTGGGTTGTTCGGCAGAGATCGAGTTCCACCGTAACTATCCTCCGACCATCAACGAACCCGCGATGGCCGCACTTTGCGCCGATGTGATGCGTCAGGTGGTGGGCAATGAGAATGTGAACGACAAGGTCGAGCCGACGATGGGCGCCGAAGACTTCTCGTTCATGCTGCTGGAGAAGCCCGGCGCCTATGTCTTCATTGGTAACGGCGACGGAACACACAGGGACACCGGTCATGGCCTCGGCCCCTGCAATCTTCACAACGCCAGCTACGATTTCAACGATGATTTGCTACCGCTTGGAGGGACTTACTGGGCGAAACTGGTCGAAACCTACTTCGCACGCCATAAGTAAGCGCTGTTGATCCGAAGCATTGGCATGTCAAGTCCTGAAATAGGTTGACAGAAAAAGTCATTCAAAACGCCCGATGCACCGCATCGGGCGTTTTGTATTTCAGGGCCGCATGAGGTCGTTCGTGATTGTAGATGTGCACGGACTGTCTCACCATTTTGACGGCTTGCTTGAG